>JAVBJO010000166.1:0-4071 GCA_031546925.1 Rhodospirillaceae bacterium | reverse complement strand
CCCGCAAGGGGCAGGGCCCCTTGACCCCGACTCATACCCGTTCCAACCGCTCACTCACATGCGGCAACCACAAACTGGACAACAACGCCACCACCTCCTCCCGCGCGGCAAGGTGCGACTTGGTCAACCCGACTTCGATTCCGGCCTGATTCAGATCCAGAACCGTCAATCCCCAGAGGAAGAGGTAGCGATAAATCATGCGTTCGCCGAATCCCTCGGACAGACGAAACCCCAGGACGCGCTGCATTTTGGGCAGAACTTCCATCATTTTCTTCTTATTGCGATCCGAGAGCGAGGACAAGCGCGACCGCGTTACCACCCAGTCAATCCCCGAGCGTTGCCGTCTTCTTCGTTCCTGTCGGAGTTCCAGCACCAGATTGGAATAGACCCCAGCTTGTTTAAGTTCCCAGGTTTCCGAGTCCAACTGTCCCAAAAGATCAAGATCCAGCAAGCTATCATTGATTGGGGTGATGAGGGTGTCCGCGTGCGTATGGGCATGGCGTGCCAGAGGACTGTCCGAGCCAGGGCAATCAACAATGACGAAATCACATTCGGCCTTCATGCGCCCGAGGTATTCGTCAAAGGCCTCTCGCTCTTCGGCAATGGCCTGACTTCGCATATCGGCCTTCGAGGGCATGACGACACCAAACGAGGGCATGGGCAATTCAATTTTCTGCCGCTCCACCCACGCTTGACGGTTGCTCACGTAGCGCGCCAGGGATTGCTGCCGTGAATCGAGATCCAGACAACCAACGCGAAAATCCATCCGCAGCAATCCAATTGCTAAGTGCATAGCAACGGTTGTCTTGCCTGACCCACCTTTTTCGTTTCCAACCACGACCACATGGGCGCTTTGCCCTGCCATCTACTCTCTCCCCCAGCGCTTGCCGCCTTTGATCCACGCAGTTAATACGCGCCAATGATACCCCTGCCGGGAAAAAACAATCCAACGGAATGTTTTCGTTAAACCCTCCAGCGAAGAGCCATGTTACACTATCTTCGCTTCTAGGAAATTTTTCTACCACTGGAGAAGGTTTTTTTTTGATGTCGGATCTCGGCCTCGTTTCAAACGTTCGCCCCCCGCCCAGAGGAGGCTCGACGGGAAACGAAGGGTTCGTGGCGGGTATCGCCTGCATCTCCTTCCGCCGTGAGATGCATTCCGGGGGAGAGATTTGTTTCCCCTTCCTGTCAGAGAATGCCCGCACGCTTCTCGGCTGCGACCCTCAGGCTCCGACCCTGACAGCAGAGGGGGTTTTGGCCGCCCTTCACACGGATGACCGCGAGGACCATGCGGAGGCGGTACGGACCTCCGCGCTCTCGCTCTTGCCTTGCGTGGAGAATTTCCGGGTCACCTGCCCCGACGGGCAACTGCGCTGGTTTCATGGTACCAATACGCCGATGCGCCGGGACGACGGAACTATCATATGGGAGGGGGCGTGGCTGGATGTCACCCCGTGGAAGATGTCCGAGATTCTTCTGCAAACCGTGGCCGACCGCATTTCCGACGCCATCGTCATTACCGCCGAAGGATGTCGTGTGATCTGGGCCAACGAAGTGGCGGAACGGATATACACAAGCCCAACCGGAGAGATTAGGGGGCAATGTTTTTTTGATCTTCTGGGGGACACCGCCTACCCGACCTCCGGCGATGAGTCTGGGGAGGTGTGCTGTAAAAACAAGGCATTGACTCACCTCCCCCTCGGACTCTCGGAGCAAGCCGTGCCGCGACCGGGGGGGGGTGTGCTCCCCATTGAGATGATCGTCTCGGAAGTCGAGGTTGAGGGGCAAGAGTGCTTGGTGGTGGTCGGGCGCGATATTTCCAAACGCAAGTCCACCGAGTTGTTGTTGGCGGAAACGACGCGGCGGCTGCGTTATCTGACCTCTGAGCTGCCAGGTATCGCCTTTCAACTGACTCTTACCGCTGACAATAATTTTTGTTGTACCTATGCGTCGGAACAGGTGAAAACTATCCTGGGATGGACGCCTGACGAGATCATTTCCGACGCTCAACTGCTGTTTTCCGCCATTATCGAAGAGGATCGGAATCGCCTGCTCAAGTCGCTCCGCAGTTCTATCAGTACCATGGAGCCGGTCAGCGAAACCATCTGCATCAAGGGCGGCGATGGAAAATTCCACTGGCTGTCGGGGGTGTCCAAGCCCCGTCGACGCAATCAGATGATCGTGTGGGATGGCCTCGCCTTTGATACGACCGAAGCGGTCGAGGCCCGTCAAGCCACCGAAAGAGTTCTTAAAGAAAGCGAGGAGCGGTTCCGTGTGGCCTTTTCCACAGCATCTCTGGGGATTGTCATCGCTCATCTTGATGGGATTATTCATAATTGTAATCCAGCATTCGAGGTTATGGCCGGATATTCAGGTGACGGCTCGTTGATCGGGAAAAGTTTCTTCCAGTTCGTCCATTCGGATCTCCTCCCCAAGGTGATGGAGATGGAGGAAACGACAACCTTTGAATGCCATCCTCATTTTGCCGATGGCCGAGAACGCCATTGGCGTATTGCGGCAACCGAATTTGACACCTTGCGCGATAAAAATCGCACCTGGTTGTTCTTCGTCGAGGATGTGACGGAGGCCAATCTCGCCACCGAGCGCCGCCGTACGATGGAACGCGCCCTGACAGAGGGACAGAAACTTGAAGCCTTAGGGCGCTTGGCCGGTGGCGTCGCACATGAGCTGAACAACATGCTGGCCCCCATTCTGATGGGGTCTGAAATGTTAATGCGGACCCTAGATCTGGATGAGAAAAATAAGAAACGCTGCCAGACGATTATCGAGGCAGCAAAACATAGCAGAAATATCGTTCGGAATGTATTGTCTTATTGTCGGCAAGAATCAAATGCCATTGGCTCCATGGATATTGTACCTGTATTTCGTGAATTTTGCAACCTTGCAGAGTCCATTCTTCCTGCAAGCATTAAAGTTATCAACACGATCACCATAGAATCAGCCACTGTTATGGGTGATCCGGGAACATTTACCCAAGTTCTTCTCAACATGGCCAACAACGCACGAGACGCCATGGAAGGGTCTGGACAATTGACGTTGACACTCACGCCCGTTACGTTCGACCAATTGCAAGATGGACAAAAAAATACCCGACAGCGTTCTGCCCTGCGTTCATGGCAGGATCTTGAGGTAGCTTCCCTTAATCCCTATGCCGACCTCGCCCCCGACAAATCCTACGTGGCGGCTCGGGTGAGCGATAGTGGATGGGGAATGCCTAAGGAAACCATGAAAAAAATCTTTGATCCCTTTTTCACCACCAAGCCTGTAGGGCAAGGCACTGGCCTGGGATTATCTGTGGTTCAAGGAATCATCAAAGCCATGGGGGGTGTCATCACCGTCGATAGCGCCCCCGGAAAAGGAACAACCTTCTTGATGGTGATACCCATCACCGCCCGGTAGAAGTCTTCTCAGCAAGCTGATGCCTCTTGCTTCACGGGCCGTCTCAACACAAAATGCCGTCGCTTACGCTTTCGAATCAGCGGTGGGGAGGATTTAGAATGAGTAGTATTCTGGTCGTTGAAGATACCGCACTGTTGCGAGAAACTCTGGTCGATGTGCTGTCCTCGGACGGGCACGAAATCACCGCTGCAGAAAATGGAGCCATTGCCGTCGAGTTGATCGCCGAAGGGGGCTCTTTTGACCTGATTATCACCGACATCATCATGCCCGAAATGGACGGGATTCAGACCATCTTGGAAATCCAAACCATGCTCCCGGAAATCCGCATCATCGCCATCTCCGGCGGAAGTGCGCGGATGGAAAAGACCAGTGGGTTAGAGGTGGCTCAGCGCCTGGGGGCGTCGGTGGTGCTGGAGAAGCCTTTTGAGGTGGATGCGTTGTTGGATGCGGTGAAGAAAGCGCTGGCGTAATAAGGTAATCGCGTTGGGGAGGAAAGGGGTCAAGGGGCCCTGCCCCTTGCTGGGGTGTCGGGGGCAGCGCCCCTGACGAGGCGTAAGCCAGGCAGCCTATCCATCCGACCAACCCCACCATCCCTCCCCTGATACATCAGGGTAGGGATGGTGGGGTTGGTCGGATGGATAGGCTGCCTGG
>JAVBJO010000143.1:0-17672 GCA_031546925.1 Rhodospirillaceae bacterium | reverse complement strand
GGTACTCAGATATGCAACGGGGTCATGGGGCCGGCCCCTGGCGGGGGTGTCGGGGCCAGCGCCCCTGACGAGGGCGTAAGCCCATGCCCCCACGCCCCCGACCCCCAACAAAAAACCCCCGAAACAATCGGGGGTTTTTTGTTGGGGGTCGGGGGGGTGGGGGCATGGGCTTACGCCCTCGTCAGGGGCGCTGCCCCCGACACCCCCGCAAGGGGCAGGCCCCTTGACCCCATTCCTTATCCACCGATGCGATTGCCCTATTCCCACCTCACGCACTCGGGATTATGCTGACTCTAATTACCTTTCCACTGGATAGTGATGATGACGGAAAATGCACTCCCCCCGATCCCCTATTCCGATGATTTCCTGCGTGGGATTCTGAACCAAGTCCACACGATTGCGATTGTTGGAATTTCCTCCAACCGGAATCGTCCAAGTAACGTGGTAGGACGATATCTCCAGGGAAAGGGCTATCGGGTCATCCCTGTGAATCCCACTCTTGATGGCCAAGAATTGCTGGGGGAACGGTGTTATAAGGACTTACAGTCGATTCCCTTCCCCGTTGATATGGTTGACATGTTCCGTAAGCCATCGGACACAGGTCCTCTGGTTGATGATGCCATTGCCATTGGCGCCCGGGTGATCTGGATGCAGCTTGGGGTCCGCAATCCCGAGGCTGGAAAGCGTGCCGAAACTGCAGGTCTCCAGGTGGTGATGGACCGTTGCCCCAAGATCGAATTCAGCCGTCTGGGCGGAGAGATTGGTTGGTCGGGTGTGGCGACAGGGGTCATCAGCAACCGCGCTCTGGCCCCACCTCGCCCACCCCGCTCCCGCCCCAACAGCGGGCAGCAGGACGAACCGAGATCCTTTGGGTTTGCCACCAAGGCGATTCATGCCGGCGGCGCTCCCGATGCCAGCACTGGGGCTCGGATCACGCCGATTTACCAAACCGCTTCGTATGTTTTCAACGATGTTGACCACGCTGCGAGTTTGTTTGATTTGCAGGCCTTTGGCGGCATCTACTCGCGCATGACCAACCCAACGGTATCAGTGTTGGAAGGCCGTCTCGCCACGCTAGAGGGCGGACGTGCCGCTGTTGGCGCTGCCTCTGGCCACGCGGCCCAATTCCTGGCATTTTTCACCTTGCTGGAGCCGGGAGACCACTTCGTGGCCTCACGCAATCTCTATGGGGGGTCCCTAACTCAGTTTGGCATCTCGTTCAAGCGGTTGGGCTGGCACTGTACCTTCGTGGATCCGAGCGACCCCGAGAATTTCCGCACCGCCATCGGCCCGCAGACCAAGGCGATTTTCCTAGAGGCCCTTGCCAATCCCGGCGGAATGATCCTTGATGTGGAGCCTATCGCCAAGATCGCTCACGAGGCGGGCATCCCTCTTATCGTCGATAACACCCTGGCGACACCCTACCTGTTCCGCCCCTTCGAGTGGGGTGCGGATATCGTCATTCACTCCAC
Source organism: Rhodospirillaceae bacterium (assembly GCA_031546925.1). GTDB lineage: Bacteria > Pseudomonadota > Alphaproteobacteria > Rhodospirillales > Magnetospirillaceae > Magnetospirillum. Next base: position 16,200 of record JAVBJO010000143.1, on the reverse strand, counting down.
CACCAAGTTCCTGGGAGGACATGGCAATTCCATGGGTGGCGTGGTGATCGAATCGGGACGCTTCAACTGGGCAGGCGGGAAATTCCCCGCCTTGACGACGCCGGATGCGTCCTACCACGGTATCAACTTTTATGAGACTTTTGGCGATTTCGCCTTCAGCACCAAGGCCCGCGCCGTTGCCTTGCGTGATTTTGGCCCTGCGTTGGCACCGATGAATGCCTTTTTGACCCTTACCGGCGTCGAAACCCTCCATCTTAGGATGCAGCGCCATTGCGAAAACGCGATCAAAGTGGCGGAATTTCTCAACACGCACCCTGATGTTACGCATGTTTCCTACGCTGGCCTGGCAGAGAGCCCCTTTAAGGCCTTGCAAAAGAAATACATGCCCCTGGGAGCCGGCGCGGTGTTCACCTTCGGCCTCAAGGGCGGCTACGAAGCCGGTTGCAAGGTGGTGGAGGGCGTTCGTCTGTTCAGTCATCTGGCCAACATTGGCGATACGCGCTCGCTGATTCTACACCCGGCGAGCACGACTCATCGGCAACTGTCTCCGGAGCAACAGATCGCCGCCGGAGCCGGACCCGACACCGTGAGGCTCTCCATCGGTCTGGAGGATGCGGAGGATTTGATCGCGGACTTGGCCCAAGCCATCAAGGCGGCCCGTTAACATGCTCCCGGACCATGTCGAGGCCTTCTACCAAAGCCTCGCCATCGCCATCCCGGAGCCGAAGAGTGAGTTGCATTACGTCAACGACTATACGTTGTTGGTGGCGGTGGTCTTGTCGGCCCAAGCCACCGACGCCGGGGTCAACAAGGCGACGCTCCCCCTCTTCGCCAAGGTCTCCACACCCGCCCAGATGCTGGATCTGGGCGAGGCGGCCCTCCGGGAGGCCATTCGCAGCATCGGCCTGTACCCCACCAAGACGCGCAACGTCTTGGCCCTGAGCCAGATCCTCCAAGACCAGTACGAGGGGCAAATTCCCGCCTCTCGCGAGGCACTCGAAGCCCTTCCGGGTGTAGGGCGTAAAACCGCCAACGTGGTGCTGAACATCGCGTTCGGGGAACCCACCATCGCCGTGGATACGCACTGTTTCCGAGTGGCCAACCGGACCGGGTTGGCTCCGGGAAAGACGCCCCTGGAGGTGGAGTTGGGCCTACTGAAGGCGACTCCGCCCCAATGGCTGAAGCACGCGCACCATTATCTGGTCCTGCACGGGCGTCATGTCTGTAAGGCACGGGCTCCCGGATGTTCCAATTGCCCGGTGCGGCAGTGGTGTTGCAAACCTCTTTAAGCGAAGAAGACGTGTAACGCCTCCCAACTGGCTTTCCCTGGTGCGACCAGGAACGCGCCGCTTGGATAGGAGACCGGACGGTAGGTTGTTCCGTCCCCCAACATGGCAGAGTATCCTCCCGCCTCGGCGTGAAGGAGCACGCCTGCGGCATGATCCCAGGGCAGCAAATGCCGACAATGGGCAAAATGCATCTTCCCCCCTGCGAGGTCGAGATAATCATGGGCCATACTCCCTTGCCGCAGGGCTCGCAGGATATGGCTGGCGATTTTTTCCTTCCTCCCCACCGCGCCGATCATCTGCTCCACCGGCACCTCTGGAGCGACGGCCAGACGAACCCCCTCTTGCCAGGCTCCGCCTCCCTTTTGCGCGATGGCGGTGCGGTTTTGCAGGGGATCATGGATCCACCCCGCGATGGTTTCCCCGTTGACCACCAAGGCCACGACCACGGCGAAGCGCGTGCTGCCGCGGACGAAATTTCCGGTTCCATCGATGGGATCAAGGATCCACACCACGCCGTCCTGTCCTAATTCCGCGAGACTCCCCGCCGTTTCCTCTCCAACCACCGCACCGGGGAGAATGCCCTGAAGCCCCGAAGTCAAAGCTTTTTCCGTCTCCACATCGGCCACGGTCACCAGTTGGTTTGCGTCCTTACGGTAAATTTGCTCCGGGGTGAGATTTTGGAATCGAGGCAGCACCTCTTGTTCCGCGACCTCACGCAGGAGAGCCGCCACCCGAACGGGGTCCACGCTCACGTTCGCCGCCCTTTGGCGAGGCTTTGACGCAGCCACTGGGCATCGGCGGGATCAAGGCGCACCCGCATGTAGGCCGTTTCCTCATCATCGCGCCGCGCCACCACTTCGCCGTGGCTGTAAAGCCAAGAGATTCGTGCCCCATCCCCCAAGGGAATTTGCAGATCAAGCAGCTCCCGGCCCTCGGACAAAGACCGATCCAAGGTTGCCAGGAAAGTCTGGATTCCCTCCCCGGTCAGGGCGGAAATGGGCAGGGCATCCTGCCTACGCAAAGCCTGGTTCAGCACTTCCTGCCGCTCACCCTCCGGCAGGAGATCAATTTTATTCAGGGCCTCCAGCAAGCCGCGATCCACCACCTCGGCCAACCCCAAATCCCGCAACACCGTCTCCACATCCGCCGCCTGCGCGGCGGTATCCCCGTGAGAAACATCGCGGACATGAACGACGATATCGGCCCCCAGAACCTCTTCGAGGGTCGCACGGAAGGCTGCCACCAACTCGTGAGGCAGGTCAGAGACAAATCCCACCGTGTCGGACAGGATAATCCTCCGCCCCGAGGGTAAGGTCAGACCTCGCATGGTCGGATCCAAGGTGGCGAACAGCATGTCCTTGGCCAGCACATCGGCCCGAGTCAATTGGTTGAAAAGGGTGGATTTACCCGCGTTGGTATACCCAACCAAGGCGACGATGGGATAAGGCACTTTCCGCCGAGCATGACGATGAAGCTCGCGGGTGCGGGTCACATCTTGCAATTCGCGTTTCAGCTTGACGATGCGCTCATCGATGATGCGACGATCGGCCTCGATCTGGGTTTCTCCCGGCCCCCCCATGAAGCCGAAGCCTCCCCGCTGGCGCTCCAAGTGCGTCCATGATCGCACCAAGCGAGAACGCTGGTAGCTCAACGCCGCCAGCTCCACCTGTAAGGATCCCTCGCGAGTGCGGGCACGCTCGCCGAAAATCTCCAGGATCAGGCCGGTTCGGTCGATGACCTTACAGGCCCACGCGCGCTCCAGATTGCGCTGCTGGACCGGCGACAAATGCCCGTCCACCACCACCACGGCGACATCTTGCTCCTTGATGGTGGCTTCCAGACGCTCCACCGCCCCCTTGCCGAGCAAGGTTGCCGGGCGTCGCTTCGCCACCGTGACGGATTCGGCCTCAAGGATCTCAAGACCAATGGCCCGAGCCAATCCTACCGCCTCCTCCAAGCGAGCAGCCGGAAGCCGCCCATTGGCATCCGCCGTCTTCAACAGGGGATGAACCACCATGGCTCGCATATTGGCAGAGGGAGGCGGCGTTTGTTCTTTTGACACTTAGGGCTCGCCCTCCTCTCCCTCCTCATCTTTGATGGGAGGCTCGAACAACTGAACCGGAGAGGCAGGCATCACTGTGGAGATAGCATGTTTATAAACAAGCTGTGTGTGACCATCGCGGCGCAACAAGATAGAGAAGTTATCAAACCAGGTAACGATGCCTTGCAACTTGACACCATTCACCAGGAAAATGGTAACGGGTATCTTGTTCTTGCGGATATGGTTCAGGAAGACATCTTGTACATTCTGAGATTTTTCTGCGGACATGCGTTAAGATCCGTTCTTATTGCCCCCGGGAACCCTGTCGGCCCCCTGGGGAGAGGAAAGGTTGGTAAGCCTTCCTCGTTACCATCAAACGAGGGATATGGGAACCGATAGTTCGCGAACAAGAGTGCCCATGGCCGCACAACCCTCAAAGCAATAGGCCGGAGGGTGCAGATCGAACTCTCCCAAATGGGGGGGCTCGCCTCGGAGCAGGACGGGAACGCAGCCCGTGTTGTGAGCACACTGCATATCGATGGGGGAATCCCCCACAAACCACACCTCGCCCCCCGCCACCGTCGGAGCATTCTGAAGCGCCAAATGCACCGGCGCGGGCGCTGGCTTATCCGCCTCGGCATCCTGAGCGCCGACCAAAGCACCGAACCAACCGGTCCACCCCAATACCTCGGCTTCCTTGCGCAGAAAATGCCCCTTCTTGTTGCTGACCACACCGAGGAAAATTCCCTCTCCGTGCAGTAGGGTCAAAAGCTCCACCACACCGGGAAGAGGCTGCAAATAGGACAAATGAACGTCCTCGAAGGTCTGGTAGAACACGTCGCGCGCCTCTGGCCAGCGTTCTCCGAAAAGCGTCGGAAAGGAATCCCGCAGCGATTTAGCCACATTGGTCTTGGTCTCTTGTAGGCTCCATTCCCTGTGACCAAAGGCACGGAAGGTCTGATTATAGCACGCGTGGATACACCCCCACGAATCCACCAGGGTGTTGTCCCAGTCAAACAGAATGGCGCGAGGTCTGGTGGTCACGAGGCTTAGATCCTCGCCGAATCGGCTTGGCGGAAGGCATGATAAAACTCGCGCAGCTTCAAGGTTAGGGCACCCGGCTTCCCATCGCCCACAAGATGACCGTCAAGACGCACTACCGGCATGACCGTCACCGTGGTGCCCGTCAAGAAGGCCTCTCGCGCTGCCCGGGCCTCCGCCAGGGTGAAGGGGCGCTCCTTGATCTGAATGCCGGCCTGATGAGCCACCTCCAGAAGGTTCGAGCGCGTCACCCCGCCCAGAATATTGCTATCCGCCGGATGGGTGAAAATGACGCCATGATCGTCAACGATATAGGCATTGGTGGCACATCCCTCGGTCACGAAGCCTTTTTTGTTGACCAGCCAGGCCTCGAAGGCTCCGTCCTCCTTGGCGGATTGACGCGCCAGCAAGTTGGGCAACAGGGCAACGGTCTTGATGTCTGGCCGCTTCCAGCGTTGATCGGGACGAGAAACCACGGCCACCCCAGAGGCAACCATCTCCACCGACGGCGGCTTCTGTGCCCAACAATCGACCACCAGGCTCGGAATGGTATCCTTGGGGAAAAGGTGGTTCCGATGCGCCACGCCTCGCGATACCTGGATATACACCAACCCGTTGCGCACATGATTGCGCGCAACCACCTGGCCAATAATAATTGGCAGGACGCGACGCGACACCGGCCACTCTATCTTCAGTTCGGACAAGGAACGATCCAAACGAGACATATGCTTGTCGCGGTGACAGAGCTTGCCATCAAGAATGGACATGACCTCGTAGACGGCATCAGCGAACTGATAGCCTCTGTCTTCGATATTGACGACAGCTTCTTCATGAGGGACATAACGTCCGTTGACGTAAGTGATACGAGACACTCAGAAATACTCCAATCGCACAGAGAACATTTTCTCGACTTTTCTCACCGCTTCCGTAGCGGCGAAGAGGATAACACGGTCTCCCGTCTGGATCACGGTACCGCCGCGGGGCGAAATCACTTTTCCCTCGTGCACCACCGCCCCCAGCAAGACTCCATGGGGCAATTTGACCTCTCGCAACGGCTTGCCTACCAGACTTGATGTTTCTATGGCATCGGCCTCGATCAGTTCGCCAAAACCTTCGTGCAGAGGGTGCGCCGAATGAATCCCGCCGCGGCGGACATGATGCAAAATGTTGGAAACTGTGATGGCTCGGGGCGAAATCACCACATCAATCCCCAACGGCCCCATCAGCCCACTATAAGTTGCCTTGGTGATCAAGGCCATCACCCGATGCGCACCAAAGCGCTTGGCCAGAAGAGCCGCCAGGATGTTGTTCTCGTCGTCATTGGTGACCGCGACCACCGTTTCCGCCGTTCCCACCCCCGCTTCCTGGAGAATCTCCGGGTCCAGGGCATCGCCGTGCAACACCACCGCCCGGTGCAGGGACTTCGCCACCAGCTCGGCCCGCTCCTTGTTGATCTCGATGATCTTGACCGAGGCACCGGGATGCTCGGCCTCGATCTGCCGCGCCAGGAAGAGGCCGACATTGCCGCCGCCGAAAATGACAATGCGTCGCGCCTCTTGGTCCTCGCGGCCAAAGGCCGCCAAGGCGCGCCGCACATGTTGCGTATCGACGACGAAATAAACCTCGTCTCCCTCCAGCATCTGATCATCCGGGCCGGGGACAATGGCCTTCCCATCGCGAACCACGCCGACAATAACGATGTTCAGGTCGGGAAAGAGAATGGTCAACTGACGCAACGGCGTGTTGATCAACGGCGTGTTCCCGTCGCAGCGCACCCCAATCAGCCGGACCATGTTCGACGCCAAGGGAATCACATCCAGCGCCCCCGGAACTTGGAGACGACGGGAAATGGCTCGGGCAACCTCGATCTCGGGGCTGATGATCGTATCAACCGCCATGTTCTCGCGGGAAAACAGGTTGGCCCAACGGGGCTCCAGATAAGACTGAGCCCGAACCCGAGCAATTCGCGTCGGAATCTTGAACAGGGATTGGGCCACCTGGCAGGCGACCATGTTCACCTCGTCCACATGAGTAACCGCAATGATCATGTCCGCGTCCTCTGCCCCCGCCTGCTCCAGCACCGAGGGGTGCGAGGCGTGCCCCAGGATCGCCTGAACATCCAGGGTGTCGGTGACTTTACGGATCAGGTTGGGTTGTTGGTCGATGACCGTGACGTCGTTTTCCTCGTTCGCGAGGTAGTGAGCGATGTGAAAGCCGACCTGTCCGGCGCCGCAGATGATGACTTTCATGATGAGCCTTTGGTTAACGACATGAGGTCATTGACCTCATTTTTCTATTCTTCATCGAACCTTCTCGTCGGCATTGACCCCCAAAAGCTTCAGCTTCCGATGCAACGCCGAACGCTCCATCCCCACGAACGCAGAGGTCCGCGAGATATTCCCCGCAAAACGATTTACTTGGGCGATCAGATACTCCCGCTCGAAGGTTTCCCGTGCCTCCCGTAGAGGCAACATCATGATTTCACTTGATTTTTCCAGCAGCAATACCGCAGGCGTGGTCGATCCGATTTCATTGGGAAGCATATCCGCGCGAATGACCTCCCCCGGTTCTCCAGGGGCCATGATCAACAACCAATCCATGGTATTGCGCAATTGGCGAACATTGCCCGGCCACGGATAGACGCGTAGCACCGCCAAGGTATCCTCTCCCAGTGGCCGGGGCTGTACCCCTGCTGCGTGGGCGGCGAGGCGCATGAAATACTCGGCCAGGACGGGAATGTCCTCCTTCCGATCCCGGAGCGCCGGTAGTCGAACCGGCACCACATTCAAGCGGTAAAACAGGTCCTCCCGGAAGTGCCCGGCCGACATTTCCGTCTGGAGGTCGCGATTGGTGGTGGCAATGACGCGAACATCGACGGCGACACGGCTGCTTCCCCCCACGCGCTCGAAGGTCTGTTCTTGCAACACGCGCACGATCTTGCCTTGAACTTCCAGCGGCATGTCGGCCACTTCGTCCAGCAGAAGGGTGCCTCCGTGGGCTTGTTCAAAGGTGCCGGTCTTGCGTGGTGTATCGGGAGTCTCGCCCCGTTCGGTGCCAAACAGTTCAACTTCCACCCGATCCGGCGACATGGCGGCGCAGTTCAGCACCACGAAGGGCGCATCGGCGCGACGCGACTGGTTGTGAATTGCCCGAGCCACCACCTCTTTCCCCGACCCGGCGGGTCCAGAGATCAGCACCCGCGAATTGGTCGGCGCGATTTTTTCCACCGCCTGGCGGATCTGCTGCATGGTCGAGGACGATCCGGCAATCTCGGTAGCGGTGGCAGCCCCCCCTCGGAAGCGCAGTTCTTGGTTCTCGCGCTTCAGCCGCGCGGCCTCAATGGCGCGCTCGACGATAATCAGCAAGCGATCAGTCTTGAAAGGCTTTTCGATGAAGTCGTAGGCGCCTACCTTGATGGCCCCAACGGCGGTCTCGATGGTCCCGTGCCCCGAGATCATCACCACCGGAACATCGGGATGCTGCCGTTTTACCCGTTGCAGGATGCCAAGACCATCCAGGGCCGACCCCTGGAGCCAAATGTCCTGGATGATCAAGCTGGGACGACGGGCGAAAACCGCTTCCAGCGCTTCGTCCGAGTTCGCGGCTTCGCGGGTCGAGTAGCCCTCGTCCTCAAGGATACCTGCGATCAGAGACCGGATATCGGCCTCGTCATCAACAATGAGAATGTCATGCGCCATGGATAATAGCCGTCTGCTCGGAAGATCCGATCCCTATGGATTGATCGACGCCTCGAAAAACCAGACCGATACGAGCGCCCCCTCCCGTTGCATCCTCCAAGTAAATCTCTCCTCCATGGTCTTCCACGATTTTCTTGACGATGGCAAGACCTAATCCTGTGCCCTTGGCTCGCCCCGTCACGTAAGGCTCCGTAAGACGGTCACGGCTATCGGCGGGCAACCCCTTGCCGTTATCTTGGACTTCCACCACGTACTGGTCGGGGGTGTGGGATAACGTGAGCACGATGCGCCCCGGATCCATAGCATTTTCTCCACGTCCTCGAATGGCTTCCACGGCGTTCTTGAACAAATTTGTCAACACTTGCCCAATCTGTCCCGCGTCGCATTGAAGGGGCATGGGGGCGTCGGGGATGTGTCCCTCCAGGGTTAAGTCGGGATAGCCGGTTCGCTGTAAAAACAGGGACTGACGACAAATTTCCGCCAGATCCTCCAGCTTTAGGTGGGGGGCTGGCATACGGGCGAAGGACGAAAACTCATCCACCATGCGCCCGATGTCGCCCACTTGGCGGACGATGGTATCCACAAGCTTCGTGTATGTCTCAGGATCGCTTTGTATCTCTTTGAAATACTTGCGTTTTAGACGTTCTGCGGAAAGCTGAATCGGGGTGAGTGGATTCTTGATCTCGTGAGCGATCCGCCGGGCTACATCCGCCCAAGCCGCCGTGCGCTGCGCCGAGGCCAACTCACTGATGTCGTCAAAGGTGATGACGAAACCAAAGGTCTCATCCGCCAGACGCTCGGCCACGGCTCGCACCAACAAGGTCCGCTGTCGTCCCTTGCGTACCAGCTTGATCTCGTGCTGGTTCAGGCGATCCGGGCGACGATGGAGTTCCTCGATCACGCCCGCCAACTCGGGGGCCACGTCTTGCAGCGGCTTGCCGGAAACCCCGTCAAAACCGAGATCCAGAAGCTCGCACGCGGATGGATTGATCAAATGAATCGCGCCGGAGCGATCCAACCCGATCACGCCCGCCGAAACGCCGGACAGAACGGTTTCGGTGAAATGGTTGCGCTCATCCAATTCCCGGTTGGCGCTCATCAATTCACCGCGCTGCTGGTTTAACTGGTTGGCCATGCGATTGAAAGCGCGCAATAGGGTTCCAATCTCGTCGGCGGCCACCTCTTCCACCCGCGCCGTCAAGTCGCCGGAACGAATCCGCTCCGCCGCACCGATCAGGTGAACGATGGGCCGCGCCAGGGAGGTCGCCATGGTCAGCCCCACCCAAATGGCTGCAAACAGCAGCAGTAAGGTGATAATGGCGAAGATCAGGGAAAACGCCCGCTCCAGATCCACCCGGCTGTCTTCCAGCTTCTTGTGCTCGGCCACCACGGCGGAGGTTTGCTCCATGTGGCCAATCACCTTGGGATCGACGAAGCGCCCCACATAGAGATAGGTCTCCGCCAGAAACCCTTGCAGCAACACCAAGGCGCGAACCCGGTCGTCATCATCGCTGGTCAGGACGGCAACCTCGCCCGAGCGCGCTTTCTCGAAGGCCCAAAAGGGAATCTGATTGATCCCCAGTTCAATGGAGAACGCCATCCCCGAGCGCGCCAGCACCGTATCGGGAGCCTCGAAAACGATGGCTTCGCTTAAGCCCCGGATCGCCGCCTGGGTAGCGACAAAACCCGAAAACCGCTGGGAAGAACGCGACAGATCCGGCCCGGCGCGATTGATGTCATTGGCCATGGCCAGAGCATCCCCGCCGATGATTTGCTGGTGCTCCTCCAGGTAGGCCCGCGCCACCTCCAGCGAGGCATACAGGGCGCTGCGCACCCGCTCCGAGAACCAAGTCTCCACCCCATAGCGGAAGAACACCACCGAGCCCACCGAGACCACGATGGCCGGGATCACAGATACCAAGGAAAACAAAAGGATAAAGCGTAAATGTAATCTAGAACCTGAAGCCCCGCGCCGTCGCGCTTTCCAGATCCCCCAAAGGTGCATCCCCACCACGGCCCCCAGGGCCAGCAGCAGAGCCACATCCAGGATCAGCAGGCCCTGAACCACCTTGGGATCGGGGCCAACAGGGCCAGAGGTCGTCATGGCGAAAACCGTGGCAACCACGGAAGGGATCACCATGATCGCCAAAAGTAGCGCTAAGCCCCGCACCCATCGGCTTTTATTGGCCCACAACACTGGCGTCTCTCTCCTCCTCGAAAAACTGCCCTACTTTACCCCACTTCGAGACACAGCGACATCCAGATCGCGAATTTTCTTGCGCAAAGTGTTACGATTTAAGCCTAAAATTTGCGCCGCCTTAATTTGGTTGCCCTTGGTCGCCTCTAAGGTGATGCTGATCAGGGGTTTTTCAATTTCTCGCAGCACGCGGTCGTAGACCCCTGGCGGGGGCAAACCGTCCTCGTGGCCCCCAAAGTATTCTCGCAGGTGGCGCTCGACCATGACCGACAACCCCTCGGCATCAGGGGGGAGAACGCTCAACGGTTCGGCCATGCTGTTGCCGATGGAGAGTTCGGCCTCGACCACATCGATGCCGATGATCTCCTGGGAGTACAGGGCGGACAGACGGCGGATCAGGTTCTCCAGCTCCCGGATGTTCCCCGGCCAGCGATAACGCTTCAAACGCCCCATGGCGGGGGCGTCGATGGTCTTGGCCGGAAGATTTTCCCGGGTGACGAGATCAAGAAAATGCGACACCAGCTCAGGGATATCATCGCTACGCTCCCGCAAGGGAGGCAAGCGAATCGGCACTACATTCAGGCGATAAAATAAGTCCTCGCGGAACAGACCCTTGCGGATCAACAGAGTTAGATCATGGTGAGTCGCAGCAACGATGCGCACGTTGGCCCGGATGGATATCCGCCCCCCTACGGCCGTGTACTCGCCCTCTTGGAGAACCCGCAGCAGGCGGGTTTGCGCCTCGGGAGGCATGTCGCCGATTTCATCCAGGAACAGGGTTCCACTCTCGGCCTGCTCGAAGCGTCCGACCATGCGCTGCGTTGCCCCGGTGAAGGCTCCTTTTTCGTGGCCGAACAACTCGCTTTCGATCAACTCGCGTGGGATGGCAGCCATGTTCAGGGCGACGAAGGGACCATTGCGGCGTTTGCCATGATGATGCAGCGCTCGTGCCACCAGCTCTTTCCCGGTTCCCGACTCGCCGGTGATCATCACCGATAGATCGGTCTCCATCAGGCGCGCCAGGGTACGGTAAATCTCCTGCATGGCCGAAGACCGGCCAATCAGGGGGAATTTTTCCTCCTCCCCCCGAGCTGGAATATCCGAGGGCAAGGCGGTCCGCGGAGTCGATAATCCCCGATGCACCACCACCATCAACTCGTTCAGGTCAAAGGGCTTGGGCAAATACTCGAAGGCACCGCGCTGCGTGGCCTTCACGGCGGTCAGCAGCGTGTTCTGCGCGCTCATGACGATCACGCGCAGATCGGGGCGCAGCTTCTTCATGCGCGGCAGCAAGTCCAATCCGTTCTCGTCGGGCATCACCACGTCGGTGATCACCAGGTCGCCCTCACCCTCGGATACCCAGCGCCACAGGGTCGAGGCATTGCCGGTGGCCCGCACCTCATAGCCGCCCCGCTCCAGGGCCTGGGAGAGGACTGTGCGAATACTCCGATCATCGTCGGCAACCAGGATGATGGGGGCACGCTTGGGCATGATCAGTGCGATCCGGATTTCATGTCTTGCGTTCCCTCTTGAAGGGTCGGCAACATGACCCGGAACAAGGTTCGTCGGGGTTGACTATCGAATTCCACAATCCCCCCATGATCGCCGACAATTTTGGCCACCAAGGGCAATCCCAACCCGCCTCCACCGATTTTCGTACTGATGAAGGCATCGAACAGGTGAGGTTTCATGTCATCGGGAATGCCAGGACCGTTGTCTTGAATCGTCACCAACAATGGTAGATAGCGCCGGGTATGGTCGCCATTGCCCGGAATGGCCAGCCGCACCCCATGGCGATAGGCCGTGCTGATGACGATTTCCCCCCCCGACGCAGGAACCGCCTCGGCGGCATTCTTCACCAAGTTGAGAAACACCTGGATCAACTGGTCGCGGCTTCCGAACACCAAGGGCAGCGAGGGATCGTAGTTCTCGATGATACGAACCGTGCGAGCAAAGCCATTTTCGGCGATGCGCCGCACGCGCTCCAGCACCTGATGAATGTTGAGGGCCTCCCGATCCGACACCGGCTTGTCGGAGAAAATCTCCATTCGCTCCACCAAGGCAACGATTCGATCAGTCTCGTCCATGATCAGACGGGTCAGGATGCGATCCGCCTCCCCGGCGCTGCCATCGAGAAGCTGAGCCGCCCCCCGGATTCCCGACAAAGGATTCTTGACCTCATGCGCCAATAGGGCGGCCATGGCGGTAACCGAACGAGCCGCATTGCGGCTTACCAAGGATCCCCCAATCTTGACGGCAATCAGCTGCTCAGACATGGAAAGCAGCACGGCTCCGGGCTGCTCCAGCATGGGGGCCGCCTGGATCGTCATGGTGTGCTTTCCCGTTCTGGGGGTATCAAGACCAATCCCATGCTCGGAGATCACGAGGCCCGTGCTCCGCGCCTGCGCAACCACAGAGAGAATTTGGCTATCAATGGGGAGAAAATCGGTTACAGGCCGCCCACATAAATGGGCCGCACTCGACTGAAACAAGTTCTCGGCGGAACCATTAACGAAACGAATTGATCCCGCGTCATCGATCAACAGGATCACCGCCGGTAAGGTATCCAGCACCGCGAGAGGATCCACCAAAGCTGGCGGGGGATGTTGCATGGGGTTCCCCTCTCAAGCCTCTTCGAGAAGCGGTGTATAGAAGGCGGTGATGGCCTCGTGCACGGCCTTGGCCTCACTGAGGCGATTGATTTGAGACCGGAACTCACTAGAGTCCCGCAAGCCTTTGGAATACCAAGCAATATGTTTCCGTGCAGAGCGGACTCCTGTGTACTCGCCGTAATGCTCCAGCATGTGCTCTAGGTGCTCTCGCAGGGTGGCGAGTTGCTCCGCAAGCGAGGGGTCCGGCAAACGCTCCCCTGTGGTCAGATAGTGTGCCACTTGGCCGGGAAACCAGGGTCTGCCATAGGCCCCTCGTCCAATCATCACACCGTCGGCACCGGATTCATCCAACGCCCGCACGGCATCGTCGATGGTTTCGATGTCCCCATTAACGATCACGGGAATATTAACGGCTTCTTTCACCTGGCGCACGAACGGCCAATTCGCCGTGCCAGAGTAAAACTGCTGCCGTGTGCGCCCATGGATGGTCACCATCTGGATGCCGCAGTCCTCGGCGATTTTGGCCAGACGCGGCGCATTCAGACGGCTTTGATCCCAGCCCATGCGACACTTCAACGTTACCGGAACGTCCACCGCAGCCACCGTGGCCTCCATCAGGCGAGCCGCCAGGATCTCGTCTTTCATCAACGCAGAACCCGCCTCACCCTTCAAGGCAACCTTCTTGACCGGACAACCCATATTGATATCAATAAGGGCCGCGCCACGATCTTGATTCATCCGTGCAGCCTCGGCCATAACCTCGGGCTCGCACCCAGCCAGTTGGAGGGAAACGGGATGCTCTTCGGCACTATGGGCGATCATCTGGAGGGTCTGGCGGGTTTCCCGCACCATGGCTTGGCTGGCGATCATCTCCGAGACCACCAGCCCTACCCCCCAGCGCTTCGCCAAACGACGAAACGGCATGTCGGTCACCCCCGACATGGGCGCGAGAATCACCGGATTGTTGAGCGAAAGCGACCCGACCATGAAGGTCTTGGAGGGGACTTTTGAGACGGAGGAGAGCATGGCTGCATACTTATTATGCGGGTGCATCTAATGCAACGGCAAAAACCGCCAGGGCCTCCTACCGTCGTCTTACAATTTTTGTCACTCTCCGGTGGCGGTTCCACTGGCAAGAAAGCTCGCGAGGGGGTAGCATAAAGGGACGCAAGGGCGAAAAGAGCGTCTCGGAATGTTTGGGTTTCTCAAAGGCATGTTCGGCAATGGAGCGGCTCCAAAAGCTCGCCCTCTGACCGAGCGCGAGCGAGCGGTTCAACAGATCCAGGCCAAAGCCAAAAATGTCATGACCCCCGCCCGGGCGGAGTTGATCAAGAATGCCATGGCAGTCCATAAAGCCAAGCAGACCATCTTGGCGGAGTTGTCCGACGAAAACCGAGCCAAACTGGTGCTGCTGGCGCTGCGTATGCTCATGAACGAGCCCCCGCCAAAGCCCGTTCAACCCGAGGTGCAGAAGGCACCCGTGAAAGCTAAGAAACCTGTTTCTGAACCCAAAAAGAAGTAGTCGTATTGCGTTTCGATATTAAGACCATGGCAGACGGTATATTGGCGGGGGAACGGCGAGCGCTCGCCCGAGCCATCACCCTGATTGAGTCCGCTCGCGCCGACCACCGTCCCGCCGCCGAGGATCTTCTCCGTCTTCTGGCACCCCACGCCGGGCGCTCCGTGCGGCTTGGGATTACCGGGGTTCCCGGCGCGGGCAAATCTACCTTTATCGAAACCTTCGGCCTTCACATCCTCGGGCAGGGACACCGCTTGGCGGTGCTGGCCGTGGACCCCTCCTCACCCCGTTCCGGGGGCTCCATCCTGGGGGACAAAACCCGGATGGAGGAACTGTCTCGCGATGAACGTGCCTTCATTCGCCCCAGCCCCTCGGGCTGCGCTTTGGGCGGAGTTGCACGGCGCACCCGTGAGGCCATGCTCCTCTGCGAGGTTGCCGGCTTCGATGTGATCATCGTGGAAACCGTCGGTGTTGGCCAAAGCGAAACGGCCGTCGCCGACATGGTTGATATGTTCCTGTTGCTCCTGGTCCCTGGCGGAGGCGACGATCTCCAGGGCATTAAAAAGGGCATTGTCGAGTTGGCCGATACCATCATCGTCAACAAAGCCGACGGAGACCTCGCCGCTGCCGCTGGGCGTGCCGCTCGGGATTATCGCAATGCGCTCCACCTGCTCACGCCCGTGACCACCGCTTGGACGGTGCCGGTCCTGAGTTGCTCGGCTTTGCATCGAACCGGGATCGACCAGGTGTGGGAAACCGTGATCGCCTACCGCGAGGCCATGACGGCCTCCGGCCTGTTCGAAAGCCGCCGCCTTGCCCGCTCCCACGCCTGGATGTGGAGCGAAATCGCAGCAACCCTCGTTCAATCCTTGAAAGAGGATCCAGAGATCCAACGCCTTCTGCCCGCTATGGAAGAGGCCGTTGCCCGGGGGGTCACGCCCCCCGGTGTCGCGGCTCGCCATTTGGTCCAAACCTTTCGCCGCCAAGAGGCTCCCTCATGACGAAAGCCTTCGCCATTCCTACAGATATCGGATGCCATCATGAGCGATGATCATGGAAGCCTCGCCTTAAAGAAAGAGCTGCTGGGCCTTTTTGGGCACATGCAGAAAATTCGCAAGGAACTCTCCCTACTGAAGGGACCAGATCCCTCCGGTTGTTTCGGCAGCATGTCAGAGCAACTCGACGCCATCGTCGAGGCGACCGAAGGCGCAACCAATTCCATCATGGAAAGCGTTGAAGGCATTGATACCCTCATGGCCGAGGCACGGGGGTATTGCTCCGGCGGAAAAATGGGCGAAATCTTCGACCAAGTCTGCAACCACGTGAATACCGTCTTCGAAGCCTGCTCCTTCCAAGATATCACCGGACAACGTGTCAATAAGGTGGTCAATTCCGTCAAATTCCTCGAAGAGCGCGTCAATGCCGTCGTGTTCGCCTGGGGTAGGGAAGAATTGAATCATGTGGTCGTCGAAATAAAAGAAGACAGAGATCCCGATAAAAAGCTCATGCATGGGCCTCAGTTGAAGGGGCAAGGAATCAGTCAGGAAGAGGTTGATAAGATGTTGGCGCAAACGGAAATTGATAAGCTGTTTGGCTGAGAAAGGGATCCTAAGGGGCTTTGCCCCTTGGCGGGGGGTGTCGGGGGGCAGCGCCCCTGACCTGGCGTAAGCCAGCCAGCCCCTCCACCCGACAAACCCACCCCATCCATCCTGATGTGTCAGGATGGATGGGGTGGGTTTGTCGGGTGGAGGGGCTGGCTGGCTTACGCCAGGTCAGGGGCGCTGCCCCCCGACACCCCCCGCC
>JAVBJO010000202.1:0-16803 GCA_031546925.1 Rhodospirillaceae bacterium | reverse complement strand
CCAACCCCACCATCCATCCTGATGCATCAGGATGGATGGTGGGGTTGGTCGGGTGGAGGCGCTGGCGGGCTTACGCCCTGGTCAGGGCCGCTGCCCCCGACACCCCCGCGAAGGGGCGAGGCCCCTTGACCCCTTTTCATGCTCCTCGCCTTCGGTCATGATGCGCCTACCACTTCTCCTGCCATGAGTTCGAGCTCAGACATGATTTCCCCTCTTCCGTCCACCGCCGCTAAAATGGCTGATGCCCTTCGTTTTCTTGCCATGGATGCGGTCGAACGCGCCAAATCCGGTCATCCGGGCATGCCCATGGGCATGGCCGATGTGGCAACGGTTCTGTTCACCTGCTTTCTCAAATATGACGCCAAGGCTCCCCGTTGGCCCGACCGGGATCGGTTTATTTTATCGGCTGGACATGGCTCGATGTTGCTTTACGCCTTGGGCTACTTGACCGGCTACGAGGACATGGATCTGGAGCAGATCAAGGCCTTCCGTCAGCTGGGCTCGCGCACGCCAGGCCATCCCGAGTATGGTCATGCGGCCATTGCCGAGACGACGACCGGCCCCCTGGGTCAGGGTCTCGCCAACGGCGTTGGCTTTGCCTTGGCGGAAGCGATGCAAGCGGCGCGGTATGGCGCTTCCGTAGTGGATCATCACACCTGGGTCATGGTCGGAGACGGCTGTTTGATGGAAGGTCTCAGTCAAGAGGCGATTTCCCTGGCGGGCCATTTGAAGTTGGGGAAATTGGTGGTGCTGTGGGATGACAATCGCATTTGCATTGATGGCAACACGGATCTGACCACCTCCGAGGACCAAGCGGCACGGTTTGCTGCGGCGGGGTGGCGGACCCTGGCGTGCAACGGGCATGATCTTTCGGATATTGCCAAGGCTTTGGCCATGGCGGTCTCCTCCTCGGAGCAACCGACTCTGGTGGCGTGCCGGACAGTGATTGGCAAGGGCGCTCCCACCAAGGGAGGGACGGAAAAGGTTCATGGGTCTCCTCTGGGGGAGCAAGAGATTACTGCGGCGCGTAAGGCGCTGGGTTGGACGGAGGAGCCGTTCGAGATGCCCAAGATGGTGCTTGCCGCCTGGCGCACCGCCGGGCAGCGCGGCACGAGCGCTCGATCTGCCTGGGAGAAGCGTTTGGAGGCCTTGGAAGAGCCGCGCCGCACCGAGTTCGAGCGCACCATGGCCGGACGTCTGCCCCACGGCTGGCAGCAGGTGATCGAGACCTTCAAGCGGAAGATCAGCGCCGAGCAACCACAACGCGCCACGCGGAAATCCAGTCAAGATGTGCTCGAAGTTCTGACGGCGGCAATCCCGGAGATGATCGGCGGATCGGCGGATTTGACGGGCTCGAATCTGACGGACACGCGAGCGGTGCGTCCGTCCGTCCGCCCCGGTGCCTTCGAAGGCCGCTATATTCACTATGGCGTGCGCGAGCATGGCATGGCCGCAGCGATGAATGGACTGGCCTTGCATGGGGGCTTCATTCCCTATGGCGGGACATTCTTGATGTTCGCCAACTATCTATGGCCCGCGTTGCGCATGAGCGCGTTGATGAATCAGCGGGTGCTCTATGTTTTGACCCATGATTCCATTGGCCTCGGTGAGGACGGCCCCACGCACCAACCCGTGGAGACTTTGGCCGCCTTGCGTGCCACGCCCAATGTCTTGGTATTCCGTCCCGCCGACGGCGTCGAAACGGCGGAGGCCTATGAGGCGGCTTTGCTCCATCACACGGGGCCTTCGGTCCTGGCCTTGTCGCGGCAGAATCTCCCGACGGTGCGGACCTCGCATACCTGGGACAACTTGACGGCTCGGGGCGGCTATGTGCTGGCGGAGGCAGAAGAAGGAGCGCGGCGGGTGACCCTGCTGGCGACGGGCTCGGAGGTCAGTCTCGCCCTCAATGCGCGTGCGCTGCTCACCAAACGAGGGATCCCCACTGCCGTGGTGTCGATGCCCTGTTGGGAGCTGTTCGATCGTCAGCCAAAGGCGTATCGTGGCTCGGTTCTCGGTACGGGAACCATCCGGGTGGCCGTAGAGGCCCTGAGCACCTTCGGCTGGGAACGGTACGTCGGACTGGACGGGGGAATCGTCGGTATGACGGGATTTGGTGCTTCGGCGCCAGCGGATCAGCTTTATCAGCACTTTGGCATTACAGCCCAAGCAGTCGTGGAAAAAGTTCTGAATCTCATGGAGCCCTCGTAATCCTCAAGGCTCCTCAGGTCCTCAAGGGAGAGACAACATGCCTTTGGTTTCCATGCGTCAACTTCTCGACCACGCGGCGGAGCATCGCTACGGTATCCCCGCGTTCAATGTCAACAACCTGGAGCAAGTCAAGGCCATCATGGAGGCCGCTACGGCTACCGATAGCCCGGTTATTCTCCAAGCCTCGGCAGGCGCACGCAAGTACGCTGGAGAGCCATTCCTGCGCCACCTTATCCTGGGAGCGCTGGAGGCCTATCCGGATATTCCGCTCTGTATGCACCAGGACCACGGAACCAGTCCGGGGATTTGTGCTCGCGCCATTCAGTCGGGGTTCTCCTCGGTGATGATGGATGGGTCGCTCAGGGAAGATGGGAAAACCCCCTCCGATTGGGACTACAACGTCACTGTCACCAGCGCTGTGGTGCGTATGGCTCACTCCTGCGGCGTCTCCGTGGAAGGGGAGTTGGGATGCTTGGGCTCGCTGGAAAGCGGTATGGCCGGCGAGGAAGACGGTGTGGGGGCCGAGGGGAAACTCGACCACTCCCAGTTGCTGACGGATCCCAACGAAGCCGCCGAATTCGTTAAACTCACCGGCGTCGATGCCCTGGCCATTGCCATTGGGACCAGTCACGGTGCCTACAAATTTACCCGCCCACCAACGGGAGACGTTCTGGCAATCTCTCGGGTCAAGGAGATCCACGCTCGGATACCCAATACCCACTTGGTGATGCATGGCTCGTCCTCGGTGCCTCAGGATTGGCTGGAGATTATCAACACGTATGGGGGGGATCTCGGGCAAACTTACGGCGTGCCCGTGGCGGAAATCGTCGAGGCCATCAAGCACGGCGTGCGTAAAATCAACATTGATACCGATTTGCGCATGGCCTCCACGGGCTCGATCCGCAAATTCTTTGCCACCGAGCCGAAGAAGTTCGATCCACGGGATTACCTCAAGCACTCCATGGCGGGCATGCGCGAGATTTGCGTGGCGCGGTACGAGGCCTTTGGAACGGCGGGTAAGGCGTCGAAGATCAAAGTGGTCGGCCTGGAAGCCATGGCGGCCAAGTACGCCAAGGGGGCATGCCAAACGGGAGTTAGGTGATCACGGTGGGTACCTCTCGCCCCGTCCGCTTCCCAATTTCCGAGATCTCTCCGGCCACCGCGATCAGGTCCGCCAGGGCCTCCTGGGTGTCCATGTCTTGCTTGGCGGCATCGCCCTCGAAGCGCTCAACATAGAGACGCAGCGTCGCCCCCTCCGTCCCCGTCCCGGAAAGACGAAAGACGATGCGACTGCCATCCTCGAAGATGATCCGGATGCCCTGACGGGTGCTTACCGATCCATCCACCGGATCGGTATAGGAAAAATCGTCATGACAGGCGACGGTTCCCCCCTTAAGGCTCTTCCCCTTCAACGCCAACCCGCGCAGGTGTTCCATGACTCCCGTAGCGGCCTCGGTTTCGATGGCTTCGTAATCATGGCGAGAGTAATAGTTGCGGCCATACGTTTTCCAATGCCCCTGGACGATCTCGGCCACGGGTTGCTTGCGTATCGCAAGCACATTCAGCCACATCAACACGGCCCACAGCCCATCTTTCTCTCGCACGTGGTCCGATCCGGTTCCGAAGCTTTCCTCTCCGCACAGGGTCGCCAACCCGGCATCCAGCAGCGTCCCGAAGAACTTCCACCCCGTAGGGGTCTCAAAGGCGGGTATCCCCAAAGCCTTGGCCACCCGGTCCGGTGCCCCCGAGGTGGGCATAGACCGCGCAATGCCCTTCAATCCCGCGGCATAGCCCGGACAGACGGTGGCATTGGCGGCCAGGACCGCTAAGGAATCCGACGGCGTTACGTAAAACCCCTTCCCCAGGATCATGTTGCGGTCCCCGTCCCCATCCGAGGCCGCGCCAAAATCCGGTCCATCGGTTCCGAACAGGGATTCGACCAAATCATGGGCATGGACGAGATTCGGATCAGGATGGCCCTTGCCGAAGTCCTCCAGAGGTTTGCCATTCATCACGGTTCCCGCCGGAGCACCCAGCATGCCCTCAAGCACCGTCAGGGCATAAGGCCCCGTCACCGCGTGCATGGCATCGAACTTCATGCGAAAGCCCGAGGCAAACAAGGCGCGGATGGCGTCGAAATCAAACAGAGTCCCCATCAAGGCGGCATAATCCGCTACGGGATCGAAGACTTCGACGGTCATGCTCCCCAGGGTTTGCGTCCCGAGAGTGGAGAGATCCACATCCCCAGCCTCCAGGATACGATAGGACGAGAGCCCCCCACTGCGGGCATAAATGGCCTCGGTCACACTTTCGGGAGCAGGGCCACCGGCGGGGATGTTGTACTTGATGCCGAAGTCCTCGTCCGGACCGCCGGGGTTGTGACTGGCCGACAAGATAATCCCGCCGAAGGTGCCGTACTTGCGGATGACGCAAGACGCAGCCGGGGTCGAAAGGATTCCCTCTCGCCCCACCATCACACGCCCGAAACCGTTGGCAGCCGCCATTTTCAGAATGATTTGACAGGCGGTTTGATTGTAATAGCGCCCATCGCCCCCCAACACCAAGGTCTTGCCTTGGATGGCACCGATGGACTCAAACAGGGCCTGAACGAAGTTCTCCAGATAGTGCGGTTGGCGGAAGACCTTCACCTTTTTGCGCAAGCCCGATGTTCCGGGTCTTTGGCCCTCAAACGGCGTGGTCGAGACGGTTTTCACGACGGACATCTTCGGAACTCCCCTGCTGCGTCTAGCCTCTGGTTGATGAGCCATGCCCGATTGCTTGTCAACGTTCGCTTTCTCATTCCGGGAAAGGCGTTGTGCAATCTCAAACCCGGCCAGGATCAACACGGCGGTCGTCAGAGGCAACAGATTATAGAGTACGCGGAAAATCAGAAGGGCGGCCAGAGTGTGCTCAGGTGGAACGTTGGGGAGCAAGAAAATCAACGCGCTCTCGAAAACGCCGATCCCTCCCGGAATATGGCTGAGGATGCCCATCAGAGTGGACACCATGTAGATGCCCACGAAAGCGGGATAGCTGAGACCCGTGGTTTCAATCGGCAGTAAAACGTAAAGAAGTGCAGCAACCAAAGAAAGATCAACGGTAGCAACGATCACTTGCCCCACAGCCACGGCGAAAGACGGAGGCATCACACGCCATTTCCCCAGATAAAGGGGCTTTTGCATCAATCCCGTCCAGGCAAAATAAAGCAAAACCAGGGCCGCGATGACTCCTCCCGCGCCCTGGATCACGCCGGGCGGAAGATGCAGCAACGGAGCGATGCGCTCGCTTTCCAGCACGAAGGTGGCAGAAAGCAAACATCCCGCCCCCAAACCAAACGTCATTCCGGCAAAGGTCACGAGGACGGCAACATCGGGAAGCCCCAAACCAAATACCGAGTACATGCGAAACCGCACAGATCCCCCCGTCAGGGCAGCGAATCCGGCGCTGTGGCTAATCCCGTGGCTGACAAACGAAATGGTCAAAGTCCAGAAAAGGGGAACCGAGCGCTTCAGATAGCGCACGCCCAACGCATCAAATCCCGATAAAGCAAAATAGCTGGCCGCCGAGAAAAATAACCCAAGCAACAGAGTTTCAATGGAAAAGCTCGCAGCCGTACTGAGTATTTTCTCGGGGTCAAGGCGTCTCATCGTCCGATAAAGCACCCAAAGAGCGAACGCAAAGATTGCGCCACTCAGCCCGGTCACCAAAATTTTGCGCATGGCACTCTTAAAAAAAGGTCAAGGGACTTTCGTCCCTTGCGAGGGGGCCCTTGCGGGGGTGCAGGGGGCAGAGCCCCTGCAAAGGCGTAAGCCCCTAATGATGCCTCCCCTTTGAAATCATGGCGCTCAACGCCACACCGGCGAGCAGCGCCATGGCTCCCATGGCGAGGGGATACTCCTCAAACACCCCTTTTGACCGTTCAACGGCGCGGGTGGTTTTTTGAGCAAGGTCTTCTCCCAAACTTGAAGCGAGTTTTCTTTCCAAAGGAACCTCCTCTGCAATCCCCTCCATGCTTTCATAGGACTCTTCTAGGATTTTTTTTCCCTTTTTCCCTATGCCCTTCCCGTTCATGGCCATCCAGCCGACTCCCAGCCCGATGAGGGCCAGGGGAATGGGATTCTCCCGCACCAGATGACCGACTCGAGACTGTCCATGAGCGAGTTCGTGCATGGTATTCACCGCCTGATCCAGTATTTTTCCGGGGGAGAGCTTGCGCTCAATGGCATTTAGCGTATCGGCCATGACCGTCCGCGTTCGTTCAATCTCGGTTTGGATCTCGTCGGTTGTCATCGCAACTGCTCCTTGGCCCAGCGTGTGTTCTCGCGCACCATGTCCAGCGTCCGTCGTGGAGCCAGCTTCTTCGCCCTGACACTAGAAAGCCCCACCGCCAGGACAATACCTCCGACTGTGGCAAGGACCAGAGCCACGATCAGCGCCGCCAGCCATCCCGGCACAAGAGTCATCAAACCAAAGATTGCGGCTCCCGCGCCGGCTTGCAGGGCGAGAATTAGGAAAATCCCTCCCGCCACGATGGCGACTCCGCCCCAGCCCGCCTGACGCACCTTGTCGGACAATTCTGTCCGCGCCAAGCGCACCTCTTGGCGGAGGAGGGCGGAGGTCTCTCGGGACAGCTCCGTGAACAGCCCCCCCAGAGAGCGCTCGGCCAGGGAGGGTCCGCTGGAGGGTCCGCTGGAGGGCTCATGCTCTGCCGGAGGGCTCTCGGGAAAACTATCCGTCATGGCGGGCCTCTTCCCGTTTGGCCGCCTCCTCCAGGGTTTGCGCCGTGCTGCGGATGCGCTCTCGTAGGCGGGGAGAGGACGCGCTGGAACTCAAGACTCGTCCGGCAACGAATCCGGCGGCAATGGCTCCGCCAATGAACCAATAGGGTTGACGCCGAGCGAAATCACGCACCTCGCCCACGGCGTCGCTCCAGTCCGTCTGACGCAAGTAGCGCGCGACATCATCCAACCGTTCCGCCGCCATGTCTCCGTAATGACTCATCGCTTGATTCTCCGTTCCTAAATCCTGCGCCGTCCGACGCAATGCCTCGGCAACGCCGCCCACCACGCCCGCCGCTCGGTCCCGTTGGCGATCAACCAAGCGGCGGACCCTGTTTTTAGCTTCGTCGAGAAGATCTCCCTCTGATTCCGGGAGAGGGGATTTCGGTATCTCGCCCTCTATGGGGGGAATGCCGTATTCGATCATGTCTGGACCCTCCTCTTCTTCTGAGGCTAATGTCTCGGGATATCCGTTCCCTCAACCGCCGTGATCGACGCGTAGCCAAAGTACGCCGAAACCACCGCGATCAAGCCATGCAGCCAGACGTCGTAGCCGTACACCGGCATCATCCCGAAGACGGTGCTTAACACCGGGATGAGCCCCATGATTGTCACCACGCCATAAACAATCGCAACTGTTCGAGCGTACCCCCGCGAGGCCATGAAACTCCGCCACACCACAACGCCCCACACGCCAAACACGAGATGGACTGCATTGTGGAGAACGTTCACCGGGAAATAACCGAAGAGAAGACCATGTCCCGCCTCAATGCGAAGCGGCATGTTCATAGGGGGCGTTAGGAACGCCGGGATAAATCCCAAGATGCCTGCCACGAGGAAGGCGACGCCGAGCCCTAAGGCGTAAAAGCGAGTCTTCATGCTGTTGGCCTCCGATCCGCTTGGTCCTTGCGGAAAGGGGAACAGTGGGAAGGGGGGGTGGGTTCCCGGACTCTTTTGTGTTAAAATCGTCCCCACTTCTCTCTTTTGGATAGAATCCGATGATCTTGTACACCCTGCAATGTTCCTCTGACCACCAGTTCGAGGAATGGTTCGCCAATTCCTCCGACTACGAGTCCAAGAAGACGGCCGGGGAATTGTGCTGTCCCACGTGTGGCGACGTTCAGGTCCGCAAGGCGATCATGGCGCCTCGGATCGGGAGCGGGAACAAGCCGGCGGATGCTTCGTGCGCCATGGCGGCCCCGGCTCATAGCAGCGCCTGCGCTTGTTGCCCACGGGCAAAGGTGATGTCGTGAAGGCGGCGTTCATCTGACAAAATCAGCATCCATGCCCATTGGGCCGATGCTTACCAGGCTAACCACTATCCTCTAGAAAAAGAGAATCCCTCAGACACATCCTTTTCTGATTTCTACGTCTACAAGAGGGGGTAGTTTTTTACCTCAACCGCGCCTTCTTGGTCCGTGCCTCGTCCGCCAGCTTGGTCAGGTATTTCAGGCGCAGCGTCCAGTGCCGCGCCTGGTCCAAGGCTCCGGCGTTGAGCGCGGCGGAGATGTGGCATTGTGTCGCCAGCACCTCTGAATCCGCCTCCGCCGATAGTCGGGTGGCATCTGCGAAAGTGGTTGCGTGGGCGATGGCCTCGCGCTTTTCCATCTGCTCCATCAGCAGTTCTGGGTCAGAGATCGTTCCGCAAGCGGTCAGATCCACCGGTTGGCCTTGCAGTTCCAACACATAGACGGCGCGGCGCAGAGGATCTTTCAAAGTCTCGTAGGCGTCGTTGAGCGCCGTCGCCTGACGCTGGGAGAGCGCCCTCTCGGTGGAGGAGCGGGAGGCGAAACGATCCGGGTGCAAGCGGCGTTGGAAGCCAAAGTACTGCCGCTCCAACTCGTTGATGTCGAGGTCAAAGGTGGGGCGCAAGCCAAGGCGGGTAAAGTGGTCCAGCACACCAGGAGGCTGCACCCCGCCGCACACCGAGCAAAACAAGGCGCGCGGCGAGACCGGCCCCTTACACGACCAACAGGCCGTGACCTGCGTAGAAAGCGAAGCTGTCATCGTAGCCTTGTTTCAGACGTGGAACGATTCCCCGCAGCCGCAACGCCCTTTTTCGTTGGGGTTCCGGAAGACGAAGCCGGTTTGCATTTTCTCCTCGACCCAATCCATTTCGGTGCCGAACACGAACATGCTGGCCTTGGGGTCAATGAGGACGGTGATGCCTCGCTCTTCGATTACTTCGTCGAAGGCAGAGCGCTCGTCGGCGTACTCCAGGGTATAGGACATGCCCGAGCAACCCTTGGTGCGCACGCCAATGCGAATCCCCGCCGAGGGCTTGCCGCGTTTTTCCAACAACAGCCGCACCCGCTCGACGGCGGCTTCGGTCAGGGTGATGGGAGGCCGACGCTGCACAGCAACGCCTTGGGCCCCGGTACTCCCTTGGGCCCCAGTAACGCCTTGCTCCATATCCACTCCTCGGGCTACACAAAAACGATTCTAAGTTTAGGGAGCAAGCAAGCACCCCGTCAAGATATCCCTACGAGGCCACCGTCGCGATATCGCCGGTTTTTTGGCGATAGTCGGCGATGGCGGCCTTGATGGCGTCCTCCGCCAGCACCGAACAGTGAATCTTCACCGGCGGTAGCGCCAGCTCGCGCACGATATCGGTGTTCTTGATGGCGGCCGCTTCGTCCAGGGTTTTGCCCTTGACCCACTCCGTCACCAAGGACGACGAGGCAATGGCCGAGCCGCACCCGAAGGTTTTGAACTTGGCGTCCTCAATGATGCCCTCGGCGTTGACCTGGATTTGCAGTTTCATGACATCGCCACAGGCGGGGGCTCCCACCAGGCCGGTACCCACGTGGTGGGACTGCTTATCCAGGCTCCCGACGTTGCGGGGGTTTTCGTAATGATCGACCACTTTATCGCTGTAAGACATGACCCGTCTCCTTAAAAACGCTCAGTGTTCCGCCCATTGGATCGAGGATACGTCGATGCCGTCCTGGTACATCTCCCATAGGGGGCTCATGGCGCGGAGATGCTCGACAGCCTCGATCACATGGGCGACGGCGTGATCCACGTCCTCGACGGTGGTGAAACGCCCGAGACCGAAGCGAAGCGAAGTATGCGCCATTTCCGCGCCCACGCCCAGGGCACGCAGTACGTAGGAGGGCTCCAGGGAGGCCGAGGTGCACGCCGATCCTGACGACACCGCCAGATCCTTCACCCCCATCATCAAACCCTCCCCTTCGACGAAGGCGAAGGAGATGTTGAGATTGCCCGGCAAGCGCTGTTCCAGGTTCCCATTGACATGGATCTCGGGCAACCTTGCCTGCAAGCCGTGCAGCAGGCGGTCGCGCAAGGCGAGCAGCCGGGGCGTTTCCTCGGGCATTTCCGCTTGGGCCAGGGCGCAGGCGGCTCCCATGCCGACACACAACGCCGGGGCCAGGGTGCCAGAGCGCATGCCACGCTCTTGCCCGCCCCCGTTGATCAGCGGCACCAAGCGCACCCGAGGGCGGCGACGCACGTAAAGCGCGCCAATCCCTTTCGGCCCGTAGATCTTATGCCCCGAGATGGACATGAGATCGATGTTCATAGCCTCCACATCCAGAGGGATTTTTCCCACCGCTTGGGCACAATCCGTGTGGAAGAACACCCCCTTGCGGCGACAGAGGGCCCCAATCTCCGCCAGAGGCTGAAGCACGCCAATTTCGTTGTGTGCCCCCATCACCGAGACGATTAAGGTCTTGGGGCCGATGGCGTCCTCTAACCGTGCGAGATCCAGCAGGCCATCGGTCTGGACCGGCAGATAGGTGACGTCGAAGCCCTCTTGTTCCAGATGGCGGCAGGTGTCGAGGACACATTTGTGCTCGGTAACCACGGTGATGATGTGGTTCTTGCGCTCCTTGTAGAACTGCGCCACACCCTTGAGAGCCAGATTGTTGGATTCCGTCGCGCCCGAGGTGAAAATCACCTCCTTGGGGTTGGCCCCGATGAGGCTGGCCACTTGCTCACGCGCCCGCTCCACGCCTTCCTCGGCGTCCCAGCCATAGGCGTGATTGCGCGAATGAGGATTGCCAAACCGTTCGGTAAAGTACGGCAGCATGATGTCGACCACCCGAGGATCGCACGGGGTCGTCGCCTGGTAGTCGAGATAAATCGGCATTCCAGGATCCCGATTTTTATTCTTGGCATGAACGATCATGCGATTTCATCCTTTCGCCATCAAAACACGTCCTGGAGGCGGCTTTTGCCGTCCTTCCCTTGAATCTTGCGCCGCACCAGCGTCTCCCAGGCCGTCAGAAACGCCTCGATGTCCTCGGGCGTACTGCAGGGGCCGAGACTGACACGCACGGCGCATCCGGCCACTTCTGGCCCCCATCCCATGGCGCGCAACACAGGGCTTTCCGTCACTTTGCCCGAGGAGCACGCCGCGCCAGCGCTGATTGCCACACCGGCCAAGTCGAGCGCCATCACCTGAATGTGGGATGCCACTTCCGGTAATGCCAGACAAGACGTATTGCAGAGTCGCTCGGCCAAAGGAGCTATGACCAGCGCTCCAGGCACCCGCTGGAGGGCACTTTTTTCCAGATAATCCCGCAAAGCCTGCATTTTGGGCATGTCTTCGAGCGAAACAAGAGCCGCCGCGCAGCCGAATCCGACGATACCAGGGAGATTTTCGGTTCCCGCCCTCTTCCTAAATTCCTGGCCACCGCCGCACAACAGCGGCTCAAGCACTGGATTGGAGTCGGCCCTGATCAGGGCCCCCACACCAGGAGGGCCTTGGAGTTTATGGGCGCTCAAGGTGAGAAAATCCACTCCCAGATCCGCGAGCGACACCGCACAGCGTCCCGGTCCCTGGGCCGCATCGCAATGAAACAGAGCCCCGCCCGCCTTGGCCACCTCGGCAAGGGCACGGATAGGCTGGAGAACGCCCGTTTCGTTGTTGGCAAGCATGACGGAGACCAGCGCCGGAGTCGGATCGGCGGCCAAGGCCTCGGCCAAGATTTCGGGCGTGACGCGGCCCTGGGCATCCACGGGGAGAATCGCAACGTCGGCCCTGGCCTCGCGGACCGAAGCATGCTCCACCGCCGACACCAGCACCCGCTTGCGGCCAGAGCCCCGTAGGATCAGCACATTGGCCTCTGTTCCGCCGGAGGTAAAGATCACGTTGGCCGCCTCAGCCCCCACCAGGGCCGCCACCTGACGCCGCGCCGTTTCCAGCAACCCCCGAGCCTTCCGCCCCGCCCCATGGATAGAGGAGGCATTACCCGGCTCGGCCATGGCGAGGCTCATGGCGGCGATGACCTCGGCCCGCACGGGAGCCCCCGCATTCCAATCGAGATAGGCCGGACCTCGCCCGGAGCGATCAGCGGCCAGCATGGTGGGTCACTCGGCGGCAGTGCTATCGCGATCGGGCTTCAGAGCGGAAGCCAAATCGGCGGCCAAGTCGAGAGGCAAATCCGCCGGAGGAAACCGCCGAGCCGTCCCCAACACGCGGCGTTCGCACACGTCTTCCAGGGAAACCGAGGATAGATAGCGGTGAATCTGATTGCCCAGCTCTTCCCACAGATCGTGAGTCAGGCAGCGCCCCTTGTTCTGATGGCAGCCCGCCGGAGACCCCACCGTACACCGGGTGGTCTGAATCGGCTCGTCCACCGCCAAGATGATGTCGGCGATGCGCATTTGCGGCGGAGGACAGGATAACAAATAGCCCCCCCCCGGCCCTCGAACGCTTTTGACCAACCCGCCCTTGCGCAGTTTCCCGAACAGCTGCTCCAGATAGGAAAGGGAAATCTCCTGTCGTTCGGCGATATCGGCGAGCGCGACCGGGCTTCCCTTTGAGCTGCTGGCAAGATCGGCCATGGCCATAACGGCGTAACGGCCCTTCGTACTGAGTTTCACGTCGTTAAATCTCCTGCACTCTTTTAGGCTCCGGGCAAGCCCCGGGATGTTTTTGGGCTGGAACGTGGAAAATCGAGCTGTTGCACCGTGCTCTCGTTTTCTTCGGCGTCTTGGTTTTCAGCGCAATGTCCCAGTTCCTCTTCCAGGGAGGCGACGCGCTCTAACAAGACAGCCACTTGGGTCCGCAAGGAATCAATGGCCCGAGCCACGGGATCGGGTAAGTCCTCGTCGGACAGACCATAGGCACAAAAGGTAGGTTCCCCGGGTTTGGGACGCCCCATCACCACCCGAGCGGGAATCCCCACCACGGTGGTCCCGGCGGACACTTCAGCCAACACCACGGCGTTGGCACCGATGCGGGCCCCCTTGCCAATGGTGATCGGCCCCAACACCTGCGCCCCGGACCCGACGATCACGCCATCTTCCAAGGTGGGATGACGCTTGCCCTTGTGCAGCGAGGTCCCCCCCAGAGTCACTCCATGATACACCGTTACATCGTCACCGACCACGGCGGTTTCACCGATGACCACGCCGGTGCCATGGTCAATGAAGAAGCGCCGCCCGATCACTGCGCCAGGATGGATCTCGATGCCGGTGGCCACCTTGACCCCATAGGACAAAAACCGCCCCAGCAAAGGCAGGCGATGTTGCCAACACCAACGAGACAGCCGATGCCCCATCACCGCGTGCACCCCGGGATAGCACAACAAAACCTCCAGCTCGGAACGAGCCGCAGGGTCTCTTTGGCGAATAGATGCGATATCTTCGCGAAGACGCTTGAAAATCATGGATACCAGTATGCTATTCTCACGGAGCACGGGATGGGGGGCGAACGAACCAAAAGTTAGCAAACCAAAAGGTTAGCCCCACGCGGACCGCCCGAGTATAAGATGACCAAGCGTTCCAGTCAAGTATGATCCCCCAACCAGGATCCTGAAAGGGGGATAAAAATCCAGAATGGATATTTTTGATGGCTTGATCGTATTTTCAGCACGCCTCTCTCTCCTGTCAAGAAGACCATGCAAGCTAGGAAGACCTAATGCCAGAAGTCATTTTTAACGGATCCGATGGACGCCTTGAGGGTCGTTATCACCATTCCAAGGAAACCAATCCGCCGATTGCCCTCTTGCTGCATCCGCATCCGCTCCATGGCGGGACGATGAACAATCGGGTGGTGTATATCCTTTACAATGCCTTCGTCCGCTGTGGTTTTTCCGTGCTTCGCTTTAATTTCCGTGGTGTGGGGCGCAGTCAGGGAAAATTTGACAATGGTCAGGGGGAATTGTCCGATGCCGCTGCGGCGTTGGATTGGATGCAAAGCTACAACCGCAGTCCGAGCGCCTGTTGGGTGGCGGGATTTTCCTTTGGCGCCTGGATCGGGATGCAGCTTTTGATGCGTCGGCCGGAGATTGATGGGTTCATCTCGGTGTCTCCGCCGGCCAGTTCCCACGATTTTTCCTTCTTGGCGCCATGTCCGGCGTCGGGATTGATCCTGCACGGCACCGCCGACGAGGCCGTACCAGAGGCCTCGGTGGCGAAACTCGCGACCAAGCTGGGAACCCAGCGCAATATTCACGTTGATTACCGCCCGGTTCCCGGCGCAAATCACTTTTTCGGCGAACATCAGGACTTCTTGAACGAGACGGTTGAGACCTATCTGCGCACGGCCATGGCGGCGATCCTGGCTCGGAAAGAGGCTCCGGTGATTGCGGCGGAAGCCTCGGCGGAATGAGTCGATTCGCAAGGAGGCTCGTGGACGCCTTTGCCATCTACCGGGATCGGCGCATCCTGACGGTGGCGCTGTTGGGCTTTTCCAGTGGCTTGCCTCTCTTGCTGACGGCGGGCACCTTGTCGACTTGGCTGACCCAGCTTGAGATCAATATCAAGACGGTTGGCTATTTTGCTCTTGTTGGCTCCCCTTACGTTTTCAAGTTTGTTTGGGCTCCTCTGGTTAACCATCTGCATCTTCCGATTTTGACGCGTCTTTTGGGGCGAAGACGATCCTGGATTCTTCTGACCCAGATCCTGTTGATGATTACGCTGCTGCTCCTGGGGGCCAGCGATCCAACGCAGAATCTTGCCTTCACAGCGGTCCTCGCCGTGATTGTCGCCTTCTGCTCCGCCAGCCAGGACATCGTGGTCGATGCCTACCGGATCGAAATTCTGGATAAGTCCATCCAAGGTCCGGGGGCGGCCGCGCTGTTGTGTGGTTACCGGATTGGTCTTTTGGTCGCTGGAGCTGGAGCACTTTATATTGCTTATTTTAGCCAATCGTGGTTTGCGACCTATGCGGTGATGGCCAGTTTGATGGGCGTTGGCGTGATCGCGGTGCTCTTCGGTTCCGAGCCAACCCTGTCCGACGACACACCATCCACGCCGGGAGTCTCTGGATGGCTCCGACATGCGGTTGTGGAGCCTTTCACCGACTTGATCCGCCGTCAGGGGATCATGCTTCTGGCCGTCCTTGCGTTCGTGTTTCTGTACAAACTGGGCGATGCCTTCGCGGGATCTCTCGCCAATCCTTTCTACATCAAGATGGGGTTTTCCACGCTGGAAATTGCCAATGTTTCCAAGGTTTTTGGTCTTCTTGCCACCCTTCTGGGAACCTTTTTCGGCGGCATAATCGTGGCCCGAATCGGCTTGATCAAAAGCCTGGTCTTTTGTGGCGTTCTCCAGATGGTATCAAATTTGCTGTTTGCTTGGCTGGCGACAGTCGGACACAGCGTTCCCGCCTTGGTCGTCACTATCGCCGGGGAAAACCTCGCCACGGGGATGGGTTCGTCCGCCTTCGTAGCCTACATCTCCGCCCTGTGTGGCCGTGGCTATACGGGAACCCAATATGCCCTGCTCAGTTCCTTGACGGGGGTGGGGCGGACGGGGCTCGCCGCTCTGGCCGGGGATGTGGTCGCCTCAGCGGGGTGGGTGAATTTTTTCCTACTCTCCACCGTCATGGCACTTCCTGGATTGCTCTTGCTCGTGATCCTCCGACATCGCCTCTTGCCAGAGGCGCAAGAAGCAGCGTCAGCGGAGCAAAAGGTCGCGTCTACAGCAGGAACTGGGTGACGAACTTGACACCGGGGAAGGCTAAGGCCAACAATAGGTAAGCCACCAAGACCACCCGCGCCGCCATGCGCCCTCGCACGCCACAAACCCGGTGGCCAATCAGCAAGGCTGCAATCAACACGAAGACCACCACGGCGAAGACTGCCTTGTGACCCATGTGGAACAAGGCTTTGGCCTCGAAATACTGAAGCGCCATTCCGGTGAGGATGCCGAGGCCCAGAACGATCTCTCCGGCGAGCAGGAGTCGCCAGGCCAGACGATCCGCCTCGACCACTGCCGGGAGAATTCGGGTCAAGGCATTGGGGCGCTTGTACTTCAGAGCTCGCTCCTGAAGGAGGACCGCTAGGGACGCGACCGCCGCCAGGGTCAGCAACCCATACGTTATGACCGAAATGAGGATGTGGATATCCATCCAAATCATCAGCGCATTGGGGCCAAGCGGCGGAGGCTCTACCACACGGGCGAACGACGCTAGAAAACCAACCACCGCAAGGTAGGGCATCAGCAAGGGGGCCAACCGCCAACTCGAGGGCGCTATGGCGGCCAATCCGACGAACAACAGCGTGGTGGTGGTGATGCTCACCCATAAGGCGGTGCTGAGGTCGGTGCGCCAGACTCCGGAAAGCAGCGCCACGGAGAAAGCTGCCGATGTGGCAAGGGCAAGGGCGGTGCTTCCCCAAAAGAGGGGGTCCCGTCCGGCCCCAGGGCGCAGAGGGACGAGAGCGACGGCGATGAGGGCGAATACAGCCAGGATATTGAGGGCGAGAGACATGATGGAGACTGTAGCATTCGGTTCGACGGTGGGGCAAGCGGCGACGAAAGAGAAGGGGGTCCGGGCATCGCGTCCTAAGCGGGGTTTGGCTTGCGCCGGGGCTGCCGCCCCAAACCCCGCTTAGGACGCGAT
>JAVBJO010000030.1:0-7276 GCA_031546925.1 Rhodospirillaceae bacterium | reverse complement strand
CCACCGGCTATAAATGGGAGGGGGGGCGGGGCCTCCGCCGGGGGGGGGGGTTGGGGCGGCAGCCCCGGCCCACGCCAAACCACCCATCCCCCCCGACCCCCCAACAAAAAACCCCCGAAAAAAATCGGGGGTTTTTTGTTGGGGGGGTCGGGGGGGATGGGTGGTTTGGCTTGCGCCGGGGCTGCCGCCCCAACCCCCGCCCAGGGCGATGCCCCGGACCCCCTTCCCTTTTATCGCGAAGCCACCACATAGTGCCTCAAGTTATCCACCTCCATGTCCGCGTGATCCAGCCGACTTTTCACCACATCGCCGATGGTCACAATCCCAATCAACTTCTGGGCTGCGTCCAATACGGGCAGGTGCCGGATTCTCCGGGAGGTCATGGTCTGCATCAACGCCTCCACCGAGTCTTCCTCGGAGCAGGTTAAAACGGTTGCGGTCATCAGATCGCGCACCTTGGCGCGCAGACAACCGTCTTGTTGGGCAGCGAGCCCTCGCACGATATCGCGTTCCGAAAGGATCCCCGCGATATCGCCTTCTTGATCGACGGCGATCACAGCGCCAATGCGGTTTTCCGCCAGGGCCTGAGCCGCCTCAACCAGAGAAGCATCGGGGGAAACAGTGACAACGCCGAGGCCTCGCGCTTTGGCTTTTAGGATGGTCTTGACAAGCATGTTGGTGACATCCTCCTTAATCGGGGTCTCTCCTTACTAAGTAGGTGGACTTTCCGCGGATGCCAACACCCCCCTGTCAGGAGTATACTCCGGCACGAAATCCCGGAGGGCCTGAAGGACAAGAATCGTCTGCTCAGAGATACAAAGAGTCTCCAAATGATCTAGTTCCACCTGAAGGGATTTCAGGTCCATCAGCCGAGGCGACGCAAGCAGTAAGCCATCCCGAGCGGTGGGAACAGGGGCTTCCTCGCCGTGAAAAATTTCTTCAAATAATTTTTCACCCGGGCGAACACCGGTGAAGGTGATGGCGATGTCTTCGTCGGGACGCAACCCCGCGAGCCGGATCATTTGCCGGGCGAGATCAACGATTTTGACCGGCTCGCCCATGTCGAGCACATAGATCTTCCCGGTCTCGTGATGAGAGCCGTCGAGAACGGCGGCCTGAAGGACCAATTCCACAGCCTCCCGGATGGTCATGAAGTAGCGGACCATCTCAGCATCGGTGACGGTGATGGGACCACCAGCCTCTAACTGCCGCTGGAAGAGAGGCACCACCGAGCCGGTGGAGCCCAACACATTGCCAAATCGCACCGTGACCAGTCGAGGCTGCGCCTGGGCAACATCCATGGCCTGGCAATAGCTTTCCGCCACGCGCTTGGTGGCACCCATGACGTTGGCGGGATTGACGGCCTTATCAGTGGAGATCATCACCATGGTTTCCACCTGATGCGCCACACAACAATCGGCAACGATGCGGCTGCCGATGACATTGGTGAGAACGCCCTCCACGGGATTGTCCTCCACCATGGGCACGTGCTTGAGCGCCGCCGCGTGGAAGACAAGCTGCGGATGGCTTTCGGCGAAGACGGCATTCATCCTCTGCCGGTCCCGCACGCTGGCCAGACGCGCCGTATGAGGAATCTCGGCCCATCGCTGAGAAACCTCGGCATCAATGGTGTAGAGGGCGAACTCGCAACTGTCGAGCAAGGTGAGATGACGCGGCGCAAGCTCGGCAATCTGGCGCACCAACTCGCTGCCGATGGACCCCCCCGCCCCCGTGACCAGAACATCCTTGCCAGAGATCAAGGCCCGGAGCCCGTCGCGATCCAGCACCGCCTGGGGACGCCCCAGAAGGTCTTCCACCGCAATGGGACGAACTTCGAGCTTATCCACCGCGCCAGCGCGGAAATCAGTCAGCTTGGGCACGCGGGCCAAACTCATTCCCAAACTCGTCGCCGTGTCGAGAAGACGCCGCACCAAAGCCCCATCGCTGTTGGGCTCGGCCACGATCAGGCGATGCGGGCGCTTGCCTTGGGCGTTGAGACGCTCCACTACCGCTGGAATGTCGTCCGCGCATCCCATGACGGTGAAGCCATGAATGTTGCTCCCCACCCGCTCTGCGTGGATGGATACCAGCCCCACCACCTCATAGGGAAATTCCGCCGACCGCGTCATCGCCCGGATGAACAAATCGGCCCCATCTCCCGCCCCCACCAGCAAAACGGGAATCCGACGCTGCCCCAAAAGCGTCACCCGCCGCCCCGCATGACGATCCCGGAACCGGCGGTACAAAAGCCTGGGGCCGCCCAGCAAGGTCAGGAGCACAAACCAGTTGATAACCAGAAAGGAACGCGGAACCGATTCAAGACGAGTGGCAAGAAACATCACGGGGAGAAACAGCAGCACGATCAGTGTTGACGCTTTTGTAATCGCAATGAGATCGCTGATCGAGGCGTAATACCACAGCCCTCGGTAAAGCCGCATTCCCAGCAATACGGGAATTGCAATTCCAGTAAAAATCAAGGTCCCCCGGAGGATATGAGGCTCTCCCAGAATCTGATCCCACCCGAGACGCAGAGCCATGGAGACCACAAAAGAGACGGCAGCCATAAGGGTGTCGTGCGCAAAAGCGAGGTGGCTGCGAGAAAGAGGGAACCGCATGAGAGGAAGGATACACCAAGAGGCATCAGATTGGGAAGGCCTGCCTCTGAGGCCAGCAGGGCAATAGGACACAGATAGGGACAAAAGACGAGGG
The DNA here is from genome assembly GCA_031546925.1 of Rhodospirillaceae bacterium. GTDB lineage: Bacteria > Pseudomonadota > Alphaproteobacteria > Rhodospirillales > Magnetospirillaceae > Magnetospirillum. The sequence continues at coordinate 4,567 of JAVBJO010000030.1, read as the reverse complement.
GAGAGCCGCTCGACGAGCACAAGCTCTCTTTTCCAGGACCGCCGATAACAACAGGCAAAGGGACAGGGGATTCTGGAGGGATTTACATTAAAATAGATATGGTGTAGCATTCTTTATCGTTACAACATCGCAATGCGTGCTCCCAAAAATGGAAGGTGCGCCTGTTCTGCACCGACGACTACGCCGCCCACGCTTCGGAAATTCCAAATGGACATCTCTATCAAGGCAAAGATCAAACCTGGAGATGTGAGCAAAATAATGGACGGCAACGCCATTGGTTGGCTCGATTCAGACGAAAATCAATTGTCGTTTCAAAATCAATCAAGAGGATGAACCATACGATGGCTCTCTTTGCGAGATTTCGTGTAAATGGAACTGTGGATGATTTGCTATCTATCTTAAGGTAGCACCCCCAATCGGCAGAACATGGCCTCGATCATCCAGCGGGATTTGTAGCGCGTTTTATCGAAGCGAATGACACGGTTACGCAATTTTCGGCCAGGGATGATCGGTTTGGCCTCTTTGACGCGGATGGTGGCTCTCAACGTGTCAGAATCGTAGCTTTTATCGGCAAGGACCGAGCGGCAATCTTTCACCTCCGCCAGAAGAGCGTTGGCGGTTTCAGAGGCCCGATCCGTCGAGCGAAGTTCTCGCTTTCCGTCTCGATGAGATCTCGATGAAAGGATGAAAACGATGATGCGCCCACGTCCGCCCGCGATCACGCTCATTCTTGGATAGGCCGATCTCTTCTCCTCCAGGCCTTGTCCCAACATCCCTCGCGCCCTGGACATCCCTTGCTCGATATCCGCACAGATACAGAGAGGGGCGACCAAGGGGAGAAGAGAGCGCTATGCCCTTCCCAACGGCCACATCTCCGGGATATCATTGCCCTTGATGACTGATTCGACCTCCTCCACGCCCTATAGGGTTCTGGCCCGCAAGTATCGTCCCACCGATTTTGCCACGTTGATCGGGCAAGAGGCCATGGTGCGCACGCTGTCCAACGCCATTGCGACGGGACGTCTCGCCCATGCGTTCGTTCTGACCGGTGTGCGTGGGGTAGGCAAGACCACGACGGCGCGGATCATTGCAAGGGCGTTGAATTGCATTGGTTTGGATGGCCACGGCGGTCCGACCATTACGCCGTGTGGGACGTGCTCTCACTGCCGCGCCATTGCCGAGGATCGGCACGTTGACATTCTGGAGATGGATGCGGCGTCGCATACCGGTGTCAACGACATTCGCGAGATTCTGGAAGGCGTGCGCTACCGTCCCACATCGGCGCGATTCAAGATCTACATCATCGACGAGGTTCATATGCTTTCGACGGCCGCGTTCAATGCGCTGTTGAAGACGTTGGAGGAGCCTCCCGATCACGTAAAATTCATCTTTGCCACCACCGAGATCCGTAAAATCCCCGTCACGGTGCTGTCGCGTTGTCAGCGGTTTGACCTGCGTCGGGTGGAGATTGAGGTTCTGTCCCGTCATTTCTCGAAGATTGCCGCGCTGGAGAGCGCAGCAATCGAAGAAGGCGCCCTGGGGTTGATTGCTCGTGCGGCGGATGGCTCCGTGCGAGACGGTTTGTCGCTGTTGGATCAGGCGATTTCCCATGGGGCGGGAACCGTCTCCGAAGAGCTGGTCCGGACGATGCTGGGTCTGGCGGACCGGACGCAGGTGTTTGACTTGTTCGAGCAGACCATGCGCGGCCACATCGCTCCGGCTCTGGAGATGTTGGGTCAGCAGTACGCCCTGGGTGCGGATCCCGTGGTGGTCCTCCAGGATATGCTCGAGGTCTGTCACTGGCTGACGCGGCTGAAGGTCGCGCCGCAATCCGCCGATTCGACCGCCGTCCCCGAGGCGGAGCGCGTGCGCGGCAAAGCCATGGCGGAGGGGCTCTCCATGGCGCACCTGACTCGGGCTTGGCAGATGTTATTGAAGGGGCTCCAGGAGACTCGTCAAGCGCCCCGGCCGTTGCAGGCGGCGGAGATGGCGCTGGTCCGTCTGGGGTATGTGGCGGATTTGCCCACGCCCTTGGAGACCATCCGTCAGGTTCGCTCCCAGCCCTCTAACGGAGGCGGGGGCGGGGGTGGCGGGAGTGTGCAGCCGCCTCGTGCGCCGCTGGCTCCGCCTCCTTCTTCCGTCGGGGGTGGTATCTCGGAGGGAGCAACGGCCTTGAAGATGGCCCCAATGGCGGTGCCAGCCGCACTTCCTCTGATGCCGACCACCTTCCAGGCGATGGTGGCGCTGTTCTCGGAAAAGCGAGAGAATGTGCTGGCAGTGGAGCTGCGTCGACAAGTGCAGTTGGTGCGTTTCGAGCCCGGACGCTTGGAATTTCGCCCTCTGGGAACTGCGCCGCAGGATCTCTCCCAGCGGGTGAGACGGCTTTTGGAAAGTTGGACTGGGCGGCGCTGGACTGTCGCGGTGAACCTTCAGGACCCGGCGGAGTCGACGCTTGCGGACCAAGAGCGCGCCGAGGAAAACCGCCGGCGCGAAGATGCCGCCGCGCATCCCCTCGTGTTAGCCATTCAAGCCGCCTTTCCAGGCGCAACCATTGAGGCCGTCCATGATATCGCCCCGCCTGCGGATGCAGGCGAGGACGATCTTGGTTTTGACACCGACGTTTCAGGAGAAGATGACCTATGAAAAATCTTGCCAATCTGATGAAGCAGGCCCAGCAGGTCCAGGCTCAAATGTCCGAAATGCAGGACAAAATGAGCGCGTTGGAGGTGAGCGGTTCGGCGGCTGCCGGGATGGTGCAGATCACCCTTAACGGCAAGTCCGAGGTCAAGCGGGTCAAAATCGATAAAGCCCTGGTGACTCCTGACGAGGTGGAAGTGCTGGAAGATCTGATCGTTGCCGCCTTCACCGACGCCAAGACCAAGGCCGAGGCCGCTATGCAGGAGGAAATGTCCAAGATCTCCGGTGGCCTGTCTTTGCCTGCCGGCATCAAACTTCCGTTCTGATCCCGGAATCGTTTGCCATGCCCGGAGTCGAGATTGAACGCCTCATCCAACTTCTTTCGCGGTTGCCGGGATTAGGCAACCGCTCGGCCCGACGTGCGGCCCTCTATCTGGTGGAGAAGCGCGAGGCGGTGCTTCTGCCTCTGGCCAAGGCGTTGGCCGATACAGCAGAGGCGGTGCGGGTCTGTCCCACCTGTGGCAACTTCGATAGTTGTTCCCCCTGTTCCATTTGCACCGATCCCACCCGAGATCCCTCGCAGTTATGCGTGGTCGAAGACGTGGGAGCCCTTTGGGCGCTGGAGCGCGGAGGAGCCTTCCGAGGCCGCTATCACGTTCTGGGGGGGCTACTTTCGGCGTTGGACGGTCTGGGGCCAGAGGATCTGAACGTCGCCAGCCTGATCACCCGCGCGGCGGCCGCCGAAACCACGGAAATCATCCTGGCCACCCCCGCTACCGTTGAGGGGCAAACCACCGCTCACTATATCGCGGATCGCTTGGCCCCTCTCGGCATCACTCTCTCGGGCTTGGCCCGAGGTGTCCCGGTAGGGGGCAGTCTCGATTATCTGGATGACGGCACCATCTCGGCCGCTTTGGCTTCCCGGCGCACTTTGATTCCTTGAGAGTAGGGGGGGCTTTGGCGGAGATGCAAAAAGTCGTATCGCAAACGCACCAATATGTGGCTGCAATCGAAGTTGTCGCCCTTTGAGCGATTCGGCCCTTGGAAAGCTAATCTACAGGGGTTTAAACTTCGTTAAGGTAGGAAAAAATTGCCGATCTCGGCTTTGCCTTGCCCGAACCTCTTGGGGCCCGAACCTCTTGGGGTATGGTTTTTCATCTCTCGACCTCCAAACCGAACGAGCATTACCATCATGAAACTCCTGACCTCCCTCCTCTCTCCCTTTGGACGCAAAGTTCATGTCACCGCGATTGAATGCGGACTTGAACAACATCTCGAAGTGACAAACGTCAATGTTCGAGATCCAAACTCTACCGTTCCAAGCTTTAATCCACTTGGAAAAATACCCGTTTTGATTCTTGATAACAATGAAGCCCTTTTTGATTCGGCTGTTATTTGTGAGTATCTCGATTCAATCTCGAATAGGCCTAAGCTTTTTCCCACCAATGGAGAAAAGCGCTGGGAGCAATTGAAACTTCATGCCCTCTCCGACGGGATTATGGATGCCGTCGTCCAGATCTTCGTCGAAAATAACATCCGCCCCGAAGCCGTGCGCTGGACCGAATGGACCCCGCGTCAGCTCAACGTGATTCAACGCTCCATGGATGTCCTCGAAAATTGTGTCGAGGGATGGGGGGACGAGTTCCTTATCGGACAAATCACCAGTGCGGTTGCCCTGGGAGTCGTGCAACGCCGGCAGCTGGTGAAATTCGGACCGAAGACGGCGCGGTGGATGGAGAAGGTCGGCGAGCGGAAATCTATGCGCGAAACGGCGCCCGCCCCCCAGTGATGAAAGAAAAGGGGGTCCGGGGCAATGGCCCCGGGCGGGGGTTGGGGCGGCAGCCCCGGCGCAAGCCAGCCAGCCCATCCCTCCCGCCCCCCCCAACAAAAAACCCCCGATTTTTCGGGGGTTTTTTGTTGGGGGGGCGGG
>JAVBJO010000179.1:0-6386 GCA_031546925.1 Rhodospirillaceae bacterium | reverse complement strand
TTGGGGGGTCGGGGGGGATGGGTGGTTTGGCTTGCGCCGGGGCTGCCGCCCCAACCCCCGCCCAGGGCCATTGCCCCGGACCCCCTTTTCTTTCAGGGGGATGTTTCAAACGGTGTTAGGCGCAAAGCGCCTGATTTTATGGGAGCGTCTCCCGAGAAACCTTCCGATCAATAGACTTAACCCCCCCCATTGCCTTGAGCTCATTGAGCTTTTCCTTGGAGATAAACTCTGTCTCTTTTTTGAAATAATCCGGATTGGATAGCTTGCCCTTGGTTTTGTCTTGGATCGCCCCTTTTTCTTTATCATAAGCATAGACAGGAACTTGGAATTCAATCTCCTCTGGCGTAATGCTCTTAATGCGCATAACGGCGTAGTGAGCTGACCCATCAGGTTCTAACATTAAGGAGGCAAGATTGGCGATATAGATATCACCAACCTGAGGAGATGCAAAAAAGGCTTCTCTTTCCTTCGATTTTATCTCGGAAATGATGATGCCTAATCCAAGGAGGGCAAGGATGGCAATTACAAAGCCGGACCAACTATAACGCGAAAACATAGGAATGGGATTTTTTCTCAGCTTTGCTTTCATTTCCTTGGCATTGGCCGGTAGAGAATGGCTACATTGCTGGCAAACGAGGCTATATTTCTCTCCTGTTACCCAGGTGCAGATATACCAAATGTGGCGGACAACGTAGCTCACAATGAGGCGAAAGGTCTGATTCCCTCCACATGTTGGACAACGGCAGATCTCTTGGTGGTCCAATGCTTTGGACTCCCCACTGCTCCCCCAGATGACAAGCATTTTTCAACTCCTGGATGAAAATTTCTTTCTGACGCCATGTATTCATGACCTGAGTAAATTATCTTTTTGACTTTCTTCTTACCAGAAAAATTTTATGGCGAGGGCGAAGGGGGGCTGCACTCCCTCCTCCCCTCAAATGCGATGCCCTTGGAAATTCCTCTTGACCCTCCGCTCAGAACTTCATAAGGTGCGCCACCTCAGACGCCGGCACATCCCAACGCTGTGTGTCTTATAGAGTTTCGGGGCCATAGCTCAGTTGGGAGAGCGCTTGAATGGCATTCAAGAGGTCAGGGGTTCGACTCCCCTTGGCTCCACCAAATCAGAAACCGGATGTCGCGCGAGCGGCACCCGGTTTTTTGTTAGAAGTGACGCCATGCATATCACTTTGGTTGACGACTCTCTTCCATTTGATGCTTCGACCTCTGCGTCTCAGCCTCTGGGGGGGGCCGAGAAGAGTTTTGCCGCCCTTCCAGGGGCGTTGGTGCGTCGAGGGCATACCGTCCGGGTGTTCAACCGTTGTCACTGGGGCCTGGAGTCCGAGGGCGCTCGGTGGGAGACACTGGACAGCGCCACGCGGTTTTCCCCGACGGATGTGCTGATCGCCTTTCGCAAACCGGCTCTGCTGGAGTTTGTGCGACAGGCGCAGCGTCGAGTCTTGTGGACGACCGCTCCGGTTCGGACCCTGGAGAAGAAATCGACCCAGGCGCTGCTGGAGGCACATCGCCCCGCCCTGGTGTTTACCTCGGAGTCCCAACGTCAGGCTTGGCGCGGCAACCCCACTCTTCCGGTGATGGTGTTGCCTCCCGCTGTCAACGAGGCCTACCGGAAGGAGCGTGCCTCGGATCGGGTCCAAACGCCTCGTGCTATTGTTACCACCAATCCCACCCACGGGCTGGCGGAGGTTCTCAACGTCTGGATCGGGCAGGTCCTGCCCCAAGTGCCAGAGGCCGAACTTCACATTTATTCCATTGGCCTCCACCAAGCCCTGCGGGGGGAGGCAGCTTCGCCGGATCTTCTAGCCCTTGCGGGAAGAATTGCGCAACTCCCTACCGTTTCCGTCCTCTACCCCCGAGGCGACGACGCCATGGCCGAGGCTTATCGTCAGGCCTGGGTCCATCTTTACCCCAGTCATGACGACGACCAGACCGCCTTCACCTTGCTGGAGAGCCAAGCCACCGGACTCGCCGCCGTGGTGGGGGCAAGGGGAGCCGGGTTGAGTCGGATCGAAAATGGCAGAACCGGCTACGCCGTACCGGATTGGGAGGCTTTCGGCAACGTGACCGCGATGATGCTCGGCAACGAGGCCATCGTGCGGGAAATCGGCCTGGAGGCCAAAGCCCGAGCCAAGGGATGGTCGTGGGATGCCGCCGCCGCCGCGTTGGAGTCTCTCCTTTCATGAGACTCCTCCAAGCCATGGCGGGAGCCCCTCAAGGGGGCGCGGAAGCCTTCTTCGAGCGCCTCGTCCCGGCGCTGCACCGCGCGGGGGTCACGCAACAGGTTCTGATCCGGAAGAATCCCGCTCGGGCTGAGTTCCTGCGCGGTCAAGGGGTGGCGGTAGAGGAGCTTCCTTTCGGCGGAATATTGGACTTTCTCACCCCCCTTGGATTCCGTCGCGCGGTCTCCACCTTTCGCCCGACTCTCGTCCTGACCTGGATGAACCGAGCCACCAAATTCTGCCCCCGAGACCCGTCGTTCGCGCATGCGGCTCGGCTGGGCGGGTATTACGATCTCAAATACTACAAGAACTGCCACCATCTGATTGGCAACACGCCGGATATTTGCCGCTGGGTCGCGGATCAGGGCTGGCCTGCCGAGAAGATCCACTACCTCCCCAATTTCGTTGACGCGACGCCTGCCGCGGCCGTGCCGCGCGAGACCGCTCAGCCGTTGGTGCTGGCGCTGGGGCGGCTCCACCCCAATAAGGGCTTTGACACCCTGATCGAGGCTCTCGCCGCCCTGCCTGAGGCCCATCTCTGGATTGCCGGAGACGGCCCGCTGCGGGGCGAACTGGAGGATCTGGCGCGGCAACGCGAGGTTCTCTCCCGCGTGCAGTTTCTCGGCTGGCGGCGGGATGTGGGGAGTCTGCTCGCCAGCGCGGATGTGTTTGTCTGCCCCTCGCGGCACGAGCCCCTGGGCAACGTGGTGATCGAGGCTTGGGCGCACGGCGTTCCGGTGGTGGCGACGGCTTCCCAAGGCCCCTCCCAGTTGATCGACACGGGGAATACCGGCATCCTGACCCCGATGAATGACGCTCCGGCGTTGGCTCAGGCTTTGCGGAGCGTTCTCAACGATACGGTCCTCGCGGCCCGCTTGAGGGAAAACGGGCGGCAGAGATATTTGGAGGCCTTTACCGAAACGGTGGTGGTCCAGCGTTACCTTGAGGTCCTCCAGCGGATAAGGGGTTGATATGTGTGGCATTGCCGGCATTGTTTCGCCTCCGGAACAGACTCCCGACCCCGTGGCGCTGGAGCGCATGGCCACGGCCTTGGGGCATCGAGGGCCGGACGGGCAGTGTCAAAGGGTGACGGGAACCGTTGGGTTGGTCCATGTTCGCCTCGCCATCATCGATCTGACGGGAGGGCAGCAGCCGATCCTCGATTCCTCGGGGCGGGCCATCGTGGCCAATGGCGAGATTTATAATTATCCCGAATTGCGCTCCGCCCTGCCCGAGGTCACCTTCACCACCGCCTCGGACTGCGAGCCCCCCCTTGCCCTCTATGCCAAAGCCCTCTGTGCCAAGGAAGGCGAGGACTTCACCCATCATCTGCGCGGTATGTACGCGCTGGCGATCCACGATCCCCAACGCAATCGAGTGACGCTCAGTCGCGATCCCTTTGGCATCAAGCCGCTCTATCTGGCGGAGGGACCGTGGGGCGTGGCCTTTGCTTCCGAGGCGCAGGCGTTGATCGCTTCGGGATTGGTGGCCCCGGTGATGGATCTGAAGCGACGGGCCGAGTTGCTCCAACTGCAATTCACCTGTGGAACGCAAACCCCCTTCGTGGGCATTCGTCGTCTCGCCCCTGGGGAAACGGTGGTCATCGAGGCCGGACGCCTGGTGAGCCGCCAGCGCCGCCCCGCCTTTCCTGTCTTGGAAGAGGGTGGAAAGCGGGCAACGCCCGAGGCCCTGCTTGATCAACTGGACGCCTTGCTGCAAGAGGCGGTGACGTTGCATCAGCGCTCAGACGTTCCTTATGGGATGTTCCTGTCGGGCGGAATCGACAGTTCGGCGCTCCTGGCGATGATGGCGCGGATCAATCCGTCGCCGGTGCTGGCCTTCACCGCTGGTTTCCCCGCGCGTGGGGTCCACGACGAGCGCGATCATGCTCGCGCCTTGGCTGCCTCCGTTGGGGCACGTCATGTGGATGTCAGCTTCGGGAGTGATGATTTTTGGGATCTGCTTCCCAAGGTGGCCGCCGCCATGGATGATCCCGTTGCCGATTATGCCACGCTGCCCACCTTCAAACTGGCCGAGCGGGCACGTCAAGAGGTCAAAGTCATCCTCTCGGGGGAGGGGGGCGACGAAGTTTTCGGCGGCTATGGGCGCTACCGGGGGGCTATGCGTCCGTGGCCGTTCACCAAGATCATGCGTCGTCACGGAACCTTCGATGGATTGGGAGTCTTGCGCCCCTCCGTCCTGGCGGGATGGCGCGATGGGATGGAGAGCGCCGCGTTCGAGGCCAAACAACACCCCCACCGCTCTCGCTTACAGGTGGCGCAAGCGGTGGATTGTGCCGACTGGCTGCCCAACGATCTCCTCTTGAAACTGGATCGCTGCCTGATGGCCAACGGGGTCGAGGGCCGCGTGCCCTTCCTGGACCAGAAGCTGGCCACTTTCGCCTTCGGCTTGCCCGATGGGTCGAAGATCAAGAACGGGATGGGGAAACACCTGCTGCGCCTGTGGCTGGACAAGGCCATGCCCGCCGCGCAAGCCTTCTCCAAGAAACGAGGCTTTACCGTTCCGGTTGCGGAATGGATCGCCGCACGCCGTTCCATCGGCAGTCTGGTCGCGCGGCAGCCGGGAATCCAAGAGATCGCCGCGCCCTCGGAGGTGGAGCGCCTTTTTGCGTCCTGCACGCCAAAGACCGGGTTTGCGTGTTGGACTCTGTTGTTTTATGCGCTGTGGCACCAACGTCATGTGCGCGGCTTGGTCTCGGGCGGAGACGCCTTCGCCTGTTTGGAAGGGTGAGTTTCATGACGACAGCTTCTTTTGATCTGCTCCTCCGGGGCGGAACCGTCGTTACCCCCAACGGTATCGGGATGACTGATATCGGCGTTCGCGCGGGCCGCATTGTCGCCTTGGGCGATTTGCGGCGGGCCGGAGCGGAGGAAATCCTGGATGTCACCGGTCTCCACGTTCTGCCCGGCGTCATCGACACCCAGGTGCATTTCCGCGAGCCCGGTCTGGAGCACAAGGAGGACTTAGCGACCGGCACCGCTGCCGCCGCCATGGGCGGAGTCGTCGCCGTGTTCGAGATGCCCAACACGACGCCCAACACCACCACGCCGGACGCCCTGGCCGACAAGCTGGCGCGCGCCAAGGGACGCGCCTGGACCGATCACGCCTTTTTCCTCGGTGCCGCCGCCGACACCATCGACCTTTTGGCCGAAGGCGAGCGGTTGCCCGGCTGCGCTGGGATCAAGGTCTTCATGGGCTCATCCACGGGCTCCCTGCTGGTGGCGGACGATGCGACCCTGGCTCGGGTTCTCGCCCAGGGATATCGTCGCGTCGCCGTTCATTGCGAAGATGAAGCACGTCTGATCGAGCGCAAAGCCATCGCGACAGAGGCGGCTCATCCCCGCGCACATCACCTGTGGCGGGATGCGGATACCGCTCTTCTGGCGACCCAGCGGCTGATTCGCTTGGCGGAGGCCGTCGGGCGCAAGGTTCACGTCCTCCACGTCACCACCGCCGAGGAAATGAGCTTCCTCGGCCAGCACAAGGACATTGCCACCGTCGAGGCCACGCCGCAACACCTTACCCTCAGTGCGCCAGAGTGTACCGAACGCCTGGGGAGCCTCGCCCAAATGAACCCGCCCATCCGCGAGGAACATCATCGGCAAGCCCTCTGGCAGGCCATTACCGATGGCGTGGTGGACGTCTTAGGCTCCGACCATGCCCCCCATACCCGAGAGGAAAAAGCCCGGCTCTATCCTCAATCTCCCTCGGGGATGACGGGCGTGCAAACTTTGGTACCCCTCATGCTCGATCACGTTAACGCGGGGCGATTGAGCTTGGAGCGTTTCGTTGACCTGACCTCCTCGGGACCGGCCCGAGTGTACGGGATTGTCGGGAAAGGACGCATTGCCGTGGGCTTCGATGCGGATTTCACCGTGGTCGATATGAACGCACGCCGTACCATCACCCATCAATGGATCGTCAGTCGGTGTGGCTGGACTCCGTTTGACGGCATGAATGTGCAAGGCTGGCCCATGGCGACGATCATCCGAGGCTTGGTGGTCATGCAGGACGGCGAACTTAGAGGGGAGGCGCGAGGGGCACCTGTCCGCTTCTAATCTGGTTTGGCACGCCCCCCCCCTTCAGTGATGAAAGAAAAGGGGGTCCGGGGCAATGGCCCCGGGCGGG
>JAVBJO010000114.1:0-7257 GCA_031546925.1 Rhodospirillaceae bacterium | reverse complement strand
GCCGCGCGTGGGGGGGGGCGCGCCCCCCCCCCCCCCCCCCCCCCACCCCACCCCCCCCCCCCCCCCCCCCACCCCAAACCAAAAACACACCCTGTTCTTTTTTTTCTTTCCCCGCCCCCCCCGGGGGGGGGCGCTGGATGGGCTTACGCCCTCGTCAGGGGCGCTGCCCCCGACACCCCCGCAAGGGGCAGAGGCCCCTTGACCCTCTCACTTCAGGAGATTCCATGCCAGACAAGCTTCTTTATCTTGAGGATCTTTACATCGGCCAACGCTTCATCAGCGAGCCGCGCACCGTGAGCGCGGAGCAAATCAAGCAATTCGCGGCAGAATTCGATCCGCAACCCTTCCATCTGGACGAGGTTGCCGCAGCCAAATCCGTCTTTGGCGGTCTCGCGGCCAGCGGCTGGCACACGGCAGCGATGACCATGCGAATGCTGGTGGAGTGCCGCCCTATCGCCGGGGGCCTCGTCGGCGCTGGCGTGGAAGTGTCCTGGCCTCGCCCTACCCGCCCCGGTGATACGCTCCATGTGGTGAGCGAAATTATGGAGATCACACCCTCGCGGAGCAAGCCTGACCGAGGCATCGTTACCCTTCGGAGTGAAACACGCAATCAAAACGACGAGGTCGTGCAAATCACCACGTCGAAGGCCCTGGCCTTGCGCAAGATGGCTCTGACGGAAGAGAAATAAACGGCAAAGGGGGGAGAGGCCTGTCCTCCCCCTTTCCTTCTCAACGGATCAGATTTTCGTGTCCGAGGTTACCTTAAAGGCATAAACATACACATCATCATCGGTGCGCTGCTTGCTTTTGCCTTTAACGCCTCGGGTGGTGAGGAAATACTCCACCACATCGTGCGCATCGAGATCGTCCTTGGCGAGCCGCGCGATCCAAGCCCCCCCGACTTGCTTGACCTTGTGTCGGCTGAAGAGGGTTGCCTTTGGCTCTCCGGTGCTCCCGACGAACCATTCAGCAAAATTGTTCCCATTGCGACCGACATACGATTCAATTTCGCCAATGATGACGCTTCTTGATTTTACCGCCATCGTCCCCTTCCCGAAGCACTCTCCCCAGATGGCGCGGAGGATAAGCCAAAAGAGAGGCAAAGAGCAATCACAGACGAGACATCCGGAAAACGGGACCATTGGCGGTAGTCTCGTTTGGGAGCAGTCCTGCCTCGTCTGCGTCGCGCCCTCCCCCGTCACGCTTACAGACGTTAACGAGCGATCCAGGCTACAGTGCGCTCCCATTCACGATCTTGCCGACGGTTTTCCATTGGCGCGCTACAGAGGGAGAGGCACAAGATGGCTTCGAGAAAAGACGACCGGGATAATGTGGAAGAGGCCCTTGATCCAGCAGGCGCGATGGCTGCCGGACGACGTCAAGCCGAGCAAATGCGTTCCATGATGGCGGCCACGGGCGCGCGGGTGTACGGCGATATGCGCGAGGTGTCGCGCGGTGATGTGGATGTCTTGATGCAGACCAGCGCTCGCCTGGCCAAGGGTATGCAGGACATGAGCTGGGAGATGATGAGCTTCACCCAGCACTCTCTGCAACTGGGCCTGAAGACCGCCAACGACCTGATGACCTGCCGCACCGTCGAGGATATGATGGCGGTTCAAAGCAACTTCATGCGGCAAAGCGTCGATACCCTGTTGCAGGAGAGTGCTCGCCTGTTGGAAATGTCCGGCAGCATGGCCTCTGAGGCCGTCCACCCGATACAAAACCGGATGGAGGACATGCGGCACTAACGTGTAAGCTCTCGGATGTGGAAAAATCCCCCGATGGGTTCGGGGGATTTTTTTTTGCCCCCTAGAATTTCTTCCTCCCTCTTGTTATCCTTAACGGGGAAATTTTCGATAAGAGACAAATTTTCGATAAGAGACAGAACCAAGGAACACGAACCCATGGAGCAAAATCATTCTCTTCCCATCTCTGGATACGTGACGCTCTCTTACGGAGATATAGTTGGATTCCTAGTTCGTTTTATCCTTCGACTTACTGTGAAAATTTTCCTGTTTACACTTGTTGTGATTTTTGTTCTCTGGATTGTCGTTTCTGATATTCCTGTCCATGTTCTATGGGATCAGCCTCTGTGGTCCGTCAGGGAATTCGTCCTGACCAATGGACCACCTCTGTTGTTTCCCCCTATTGGTTCTGTGATTGGAATGTTCGGGTATTCCTTTTTCAAGTTGTATCGCCTGCCTCAAAAAGCCCGCACCTTGACCTATGAAGTCGATGACAAGGGCATCCTCACCCAGGATGGAGATGCGCTCTCTCTGTTGATTCCCTGGAAGGGCCTCAAGGGAATTGGTCGAAATAGGTGGCATCTCTTCATGCAAATGGCCGGGGGATGGCGCTACGTCCCCTGGCGGGCTTTCTCGCCCGCCGATCAGGATCGCATCTGGCACTTGGCCCAGACCCATGTACCAAAAAAGGAGCGGCCCAAGAAGGGAGCTGCCTAAGGCTTCGTCAGCCAACCGCCGTCCCGCCCACCGTCAAACCATCCAGCCGCAAGGTGGGTTGCCCCACGCCAACGGGGACGCCTTGGCCGTCTTTTCCGCAGGTGCCGACTCCGGGATCAATGGCCAGGTCATTGCCCACCATGACCACCCGAGTCAGGGCATCGGGACCATTCCCAATCAGGGTCGCTCCCTTGAGCGACGCTCCCACGCGGCCGTTTTCGATCAAATAGGCCTCCGTGGCGGCGAAGACGAATTTCCCTGAGGTGATATCCACCTGCCCACCGCCGAAATTGACAGCGTAGATTCCCTTTTCGACCGAGGCGATAATCTCGTTGGGATCCCGTTCCCCGGCCATCATGAAGGTATTGGTCATGCGTGGCAGAGGAGGATGCGCATAGGACTGCCGTCGCCCATTCCCGGTGGGGCGATTGCCAGAGAGACGCGCATTGAGGCGATCCTGGAGATACCCCACCAAAATACCGTCCTCAATGAGCACGTTGCAGGCGCTGGGGGTTCCCTCGTCGTCCACGGTGATGGAGCCGCGCCGATCCGGCAGGGAGCCATCATCCACCACGGTCACACCAGGTGAGGCGACTCGTTCCCCCATGCGTCCCGAGAAGGCAGATGTCCCTTTGCGATTGAAATCGCCCTCCAAGCCGTGCCCGACCGCTTCGTGGAGCATGACCCCCGGCCAGCCTGGCCCGAGAACCACCGTCATTTCCCCGGCGGGAGCGGGAATGGAGTCGAGGTTCGCGGTGGCTTGGCGCAAAGCCTCATCCACGCAGCTTTTCCATTGGGCCTCGGCCATGATGCCGTCGTAGAGGTAGCGTCCCCCCAGGCCTTGATTGCCCGATTCCATGCGCTCGCCCCGGGCCAGAACCACCGAGATCCCCAAGCGGACCATGGGACGGATATCGGAGGCAAGGGTTCCATCGGCGCGAATCACGCACACCGCCTGCCACGAACCGCTAATAGAGGCCGAGACCTGCCGAATTAAGGGCTCTCGTGCCCGCGCATAGGCGTCGATGCGTTCCAGCAGGCGGACTTTGTCCTCGAAGGGAATCAAAGGCAGAGGGTTGAGGTCGGTGTAAAGGGCTTGGTTGGTCCCCACGGGCGCATCGGCGTAGCGGCCCGTATGACCATGCCGCACCGCCCGGACGGTATCCGCGGCGCGACGCAGCGCCGCCTCGGAGATCTCGGAGGCATGAGCGTACCCTTGGGCCTCTCCGGCGACGGCGCGCAAGCCGAAGCCAATGCCGCTATCGAATCCTGCCGAGCGAATTTTTTGGTCGTCGAGCGAAATATTTTCCGATTGACGATATTCCAGAAACAACTCGCCATCGTCGGCTCCCGACAGACATTCCGCCACGATTCGGCGCACCGCCTCGCGATCCAGGCCAGAGGGACCAAAAAACAGCTCATGGATGCGCTCGTCGAGCGGGAAGGGCGAGGCGGACATGGGGACTCCTTCGAGAGAAGCTGCCAATTGGCGAGCATGGGGGATCGTGGTAGATTATCCCCATGGATGGTGGGGGCTCTCTGCTCCAGGACGGCAGTTTAGGATGCCGACAAGGGGGAATATAGGACATGGGCGAAATGATGCCAGACCTGACGTTGGACTCTCCTCGTCCTGTCCTCTCCGAACACCCCTTGCGGTTGGCTTTGGCGGGAGAGATTCATGCGCGCCCCTTCGAGTCCCTGCCGGCTCCCGTGCGTGTATCCCAAGTGGCCATGTTTCACGCTGGTCTGGAGGCCACCGCCGAACGCGCCTTCTTGACCGCGTTCCTCAGCGCCCACGCCGCCCCGCCGCCGTCGCCAGAGGCGCAGCATCTGGTGCGCTCGTTGGGGCAAGTGCGCTTCAAGTGGGAGCGTCACAGCGAATTTTCCACCTACACCTTCATGGCCTTCAACGCGAGCGGGGAGCCCTTTGTGGATACCGCGCTGGCCCTGGTGGCTGCGGCCTGGCAAAGACGCTTCCCCGGTCAGATGATGAATGCGACCCATGTGGAGGTCTTTTTAGCCGATACCGCCACGCTGGCGACCTGGTTCGGCGAGGCGCCTCAGGTGGGGTCTCGGGTTCTCGGGGGCGCGGGCGAGGTTTGGACCGATTTCCGTCTCCATGCCGACGGTTTCGGGCGAATTCTGGTGTGCGATCGCGGGTTGACTCCGGGTCAGACCGGGCGACTGGTCCAGCGCTTGCTGGAGATTGAGACCTACCGCATGATGGCCTTGCTGGGATTTCCCGTGGCGCGACAGGTCAGCCGGGAGATTGGTCGGATGGATCAAGGGCTCACCGATATCATCAGTGCCTTGGCCGATCCAGGTTTGGGCGGAAAAGATCGGGATTTGCTGGAGCGTTTGACCACTCTCGCCGCCGAGGCCGAACGGCTCGATGCCGGCACCAGTTTCCGCCTGTCGGCCGCGCGGGCGTATCATGCCATCGTGACCCAGCGCATCGGAGAACTGCG
Source organism: Rhodospirillaceae bacterium (assembly GCA_031546925.1). Classification (GTDB taxonomy): domain Bacteria; phylum Pseudomonadota; class Alphaproteobacteria; order Rhodospirillales; family Magnetospirillaceae; genus Magnetospirillum. Next base: position 2,327 of record JAVBJO010000114.1, on the reverse strand, counting down.
TGAGGAACGGATGCAAGGCGTTCAAACCATTGCCGAATTCATGGGACGAAGACTGACTCCCGCCATGAAGACCTGCGATAGCGCGGTCGAGCGGCAGCAACTCCTGGCCCGCCGCGCCGCTCGCGCCGGAGATTTGCTCCGAACCCGGGTGGATATTGCCTTGGAGGAAAAAAACCGAGACTTGCTGCACTCCATGGACCAACGGGCCAAGGTGCAGTTGCGCATGCAGGAAGCGGTGGAAGGGCTGTCGGTGGCCGCCATCAGCTACTATGCGCTGGGATTGGTGCTTTACGCCGCCAAGGGGTTGAAGGGGGCAGGATTGGCCGTGGACCCGGATGTGGCGGCCATGATCGCGTTGCCGGTGATCGTCATCGGCGTCATCGTGGGATTGCGTCGCCTCCGTAAGGTCTTGGGACACGAGGAGAATTGATCAAATCGCCTAAGAGAAGCTATTACCAACAGAATTTCACGGTTTAGGGGGCATCATGAAAATTCGCATTGGCCATCGCCTGGCGGGAGGATTTGCCGTCGTCGTCGCGCTCAGCCTCTTTATCGGCATCGTCGCCATGTTCAGCAGCAAGAAACTCGCGAGCTTGACCGAGCAACTTTATAAAGAACCCTTCGCGGTCAGCAACGGTTTGAGCGAGGCCAATGCCGCCCTCGTCACCATCTACCGATCCATGAAGGATGTCCTGCTGGCCTCTACGCCTGCCGAGATTGACGTTGCTGTCACCGATATCCAGGATAACGAAAAACGCTTTGATGAAGGCATGAAGCGCGTCAGCGCCGTTTATCCCGGGGATCAAACCCACCTTAAGACTATCCAAATGCGTTTTAACGGCTGGAAGCCCGTGCGCGACGAGGTGATCCGCCTGGCGCGCAAGGGCCGCCAGAGTGACGCGATCTACGTTGCCGGCATGAAGGGCGGCTCCGTCGTCAAGGAGATTGGTCAACATCTCCTGCAAGAAGTCGATCAAGCCAAGGTTGGCGCGGAAAGCTTCATGAAGATCTCGGTGGGAGAGGCCGAAAGCGTCAACTGGACCTTGGGCATCAGCCAATTGGTCGCCATCGTCTTAAGCGCTGTGGTCGCTTGGTTGAGCACGCGCTCCATTGTCCGCCCCCTCTCTGGCTTACGCCATGTCATGGTCGAGCTGGCCGAAGGGCGTAAGGAGCTTGCGGTGCCCTCGCTGGAACGGGTCGATGAAGTGGGCGAAATGGCCCAAACCGTCCAGATTTTCAAAGAAAACGCCATCCGCGCCGATCACTTGGCCGCCGAACAAGAACGGGAGCACGCCGCCCGTGCGGTCCGCTCCTCCGCCATCGATCAATTGACCACGGGATTCGATCAAGGCGTTTCGCACATGCTGGGCACCATCACCCGCGCCTCCAGCGAGTTGGAGGCAACCGCCCGCTCCATGTCCCAAGCGGCGGTCCAAGCGACGGAACAGGCTACAACCGTTGCCTCCTCCAGCGAAGAAGCCACCGTCAGCATTCAGACCGTAGCCGCCGCTGCTGAGGAATTATCCGCCTCCATCAGCGAGATCGGGCGTCAGGTGGCCCAATCAAGCCAAGTCTCGCTGCAAGCCGCCGAGGAAGCGCATCGGACCAACGTTACCATCAAGGGGTTGGCGGAAACCTCAGCCAGAATTGGCACCGTGGTCAGCCTGATCAACGATATCGCCAGTCAGACCAACCTGCTTGCGCTCAACGCCACCATTGAGGCGGCTCGGGCGGGAGAGGCGGGAAAAGGCTTCGCCGTGGTCGCCAACGAGGTTAAGGCGCTGGCGAACCAAACCACCAAGGCCACGGAGGAAATCGGTAATCAGATTGGGGCGGTTCAGACCGGCACCGCCGAGGCCGTCAAAGCGATCGCTGGGATTGTTGCGCGTATTGACGAGTTGAACGGCATTGCAGGGTCAATCTCCTCCTCGGTTGAGGAGCAATCCGCAGCGACGGGGGAGATTGCTCGGAACGTCCAGCAGACGGCTTTGGGGGCACGGGAAATCTCCACCACCATCGGCGGGGTGACCGAAGCGGCCTCGGAGACACGGGCTGCGGCCACTCAAGTGCTATCTTCCGCTCAAGGCCTATCCAAAGAGGCTGATGACCTGAAGGGGATGGTGGACTCGTTCCTGCAGGGGGTTCGCACGGCTTAGGGGTCAAGGGTCCCTGACCCTTGACCCCTCGCGTCAATTTCCTCTCCCCACCGCCAATCCTCACCCCCTGATTGTCACGCCACCGCTCCATCATGTCGTCGTAATGAGGCGAAAGCGGATGCTCACTCTCCCCCGACAGAAGGACGAAACGACTATCGGAGAGCTTCCCCA
>JAVBJO010000029.1:0-12682 GCA_031546925.1 Rhodospirillaceae bacterium | reverse complement strand
CTTTGATTGAGGCGGGAGCGGACTTTCTGGCGGTTTGCGGCGGCGTTTGGGATCATCCCCAAGGCCCTGCCGCGGCGATTGGCGCATTCGAGCGGATTTTCGCGTCAAGAGCTTGAAGAGGTCAAGGGTCTCTGACCCTTGACCCCTTTTGTAAGAGCCTCTTATAGTGGTCACACCATGCGAATTCTTTTCATCACATCAACACGAGTGGGGGATGCGGTCCTCTCTACTGGAGTTTTGGCGTATCTCGCGGATCAACATCCGGAGGCTCGCTTCACCGTTGCTTGTGGTGCCGTGAGCGAATCTCTCTTCACTGCCATGCCCTTTGTTGAGCGCGTTATTCCCATTGTCAAAAGAAAATGGAATGCGCATTGGTGGGATCTGTGGCGTCAGACCGTTCCCACATCCTGGCGCATGGTGGTGGATTTGCGAGGCTCAGCCTTGGGTTGGGCGCTTTGGGCCCGACATCGGCGGGTTCTCCACACCTCGTCCGAACAGCGTCATCGCCTCTTCCATTTGGCAAACGTGTTGAAGTTAGAGCGCCCCCCATCCCCTCGGCTCTGGGCGACAGAGGCCCAACGGCGCACCGCCGCAGAGAAAATCCCCCAAGGAACTCCTGTCTTGGCTCTTGGTCCGACCGCCAACTGGGGCGGGAAAATCTGGCCGGGAGAGCGATTCCTTGAGACGGCTCTACAGTTGACGTCCCCCGCTGGCCTTCTCCCCGGGGCGCGGATTGCGGTTTTCTCCTCGGACTCCGAACGAGCCCTGGCCTTGCCAGTCCTAGAGGGCCTCCCAGAGGAGCGGCGCCTAGACCTCATCGGTGGAATGGATTTGCCGACGCTTTATGCCTGCCTTCAGCGATGCGCCTTCTATCTGGGAAACGATTCTGGTCCCATGCACATCGCGGCGGCGGCGGGAATCCCAACCCTCGGCCTCTTCGGTCCTAGCCCAGAGGCACTCTACGGACCCTGGGGAGAGCGCACGGCCAGCGTGCGAGGTCCCGAGCGTTATGAGCAAATCTGGCATGCACCCGGCTTTGATCCCAAGTTAACGCACAGTCGAATGACCTCTCTCGATGTGGAAACTGTTATCAATGCTGCCAAGACGTTGTGGGATTTTACTGCAAAGAATGAAACTCCGCCGATTATGTAAACCAGATCCCTCTCTTGGACTAAAGTCGCAGGGTGAACCTGGCCCCTCCCTCTTCTCGGTTCTCGGCCCAAAGCGCCCCCCGGTGAGCCTCTACGATTTGTCGCGAAATACACAATCCTAGTCCGGAGTGGGTGCCGAATTTTTCTCGTTCCGGCCGTTCGCTGTAGAAACGCTCGAAAATAGCCTCCAGCTTGTTGGAGGGGATTCCCGGTCCTTGATCCTCCACCGCGATGATCGTCGCAGCGTTCTCTCGGTAAGCACGGAGCGTAATGGTCCCAAGGGGAGGGCTGAAAGAAACCGCATTGGCAATGAGATTGCGTAAAACCTGAACCAAGCGTCCTTCGATTCCTTGGATCAAGAGGGGATCCTCAGCCGGAACATCGACGATCCACCTTACTTCATGGTCTGTCGTGCTGTGAATATCGCCCAAGACTTGGAGCATGCGCGCGATCGCGACGGGCTGGAACTCGGCTCGACTGAGTTCGGCGTCGATGCGGGACGCGTCGGAGATATCGCTGATCAGCCGATTCAGCCGCTCCACATCGTCTTGGATGATGACCAAGAGCTTGTGGAGTTGCTCCGGATTCGAGACACGAAAAGCGGTTTCTACGGCGGATCGCACCGACGTGAGAGGGTTCTTAATCTCGTGCGCGACGTCGGCGGCAAAGCGCTCGATGGCATCCATGCGCTGCCACAAAGCATCGGTCATGTGACGAAGAGCGAGGGAAAGCTCGCCGATTTCGTCGCCCTTGCCGGAGAAGTCGGGAATGTCATGGCGCTGCCCCGATCCATGACGAACGCGCTCAGCGGCAAGAGCGAGACGGCGAATCGGTCGAGAAATCGTTCCCGCCATGTATAAAGAAAGTCCAATCGTAACAGCCAGAGCAACCCCAAAAATCTCAACAATGGCAATGCGGACTTCGAGCAAGCTATTGTCCACGTTGTCCCCGTCGGCGGACAGCACCAGAGCTCCCATGACTTGCTTGTAGCGTTGGACGGGGACCGCCACGGAAAGAAGCATTCCTCCATCGGGACGGGCACGCACCGCGCTTCCGGGAACACCGGTCAGGGCGGTGACGGCTTCGGGCCAGCGATCCACCCGTTCCTCGCCGATTTCGTCCACCATGGGGGGAAGTTCCGTCTTGGAGGAAGACATCCACGACGACACTTGCTTGCGCCAACTCACCACCGAACTGCGCCAGTTGCGATCCTTGGGTGGCGGGAGAGGCTCCACGCGAATATTACCCTTGGGAGAGAGCAAAATCAAAGAATCCGCAGCCACTCCGCCAAGGGAATCAAACAAACGGACATGCACCTGGGCCGATTCGGACAAGCGGCGCACCATTTGCTGGGCAAGAAGGGAATTAAGCTCAACGAATCCTTGGGCCTGTTCGCCCACGGCCCCCTCGGCCACCGCTCCGGCCATCATGGCGGCCTGGATGGTCAGGCGAGACACCTCGTTATGGATCAGGCCTTGCTGATAGTTGTCGGTGTAAAAGAGCCCCAACACGAGAACAAGCGGCGCAACCAGGTTGACCACAAGAATTCGTCGCGTCAAAGGCGATATGAAAGGGTGCCAGCGCAGCTTCATGGCATCAACGAACTATAGGCCATCTTCACGATAGCGGTATCCCACGCCGTATAAGGTTTCAATCTGGGCGAACGTCTCATCCACCTCGCGAAATTTCTTGCGCACCCGCTTGACATGACTGTCGATGGTCCGATCATCCACATAGACGCGCTCGCCGTAGGCGGCATCAATCAGTTGGTCGCGGTTTTTGACGTGGCCCGGGCGCTGCACCAAAGCCTTCAGCAGCAAGAACTCCGTGACGGTGAGATCGACCTTGCGCGCTTTCCAGGTGCAAATATGTCGGGTGGCATCTAGCGCCAAAGGGCCTCGGACGAGCAAGGTCGAGGGGTCCACGGCCGCTCCCGCCCCCGCGCCCGGGGAACTTATCTCCACCCGCCGGAGTAGCGCCCGGATCCGGGTCATCAGCAACTTCTGGGAGAACGGTTTGGTGATGTAGTCATCCGCTCCGCTCTGGAGACCGAACAGTTCATCGGTCTCGTCGTCCTTGGAGGTCAGGAAGATGACCGGCAGAGACGATTGCTTGCGCAGGCGTTGCAACAGCTCCAAACCATCCATGCGCGGCATCTTAATGTCGAGCACGGCGAGATCCACCGGTTGAGCGGTGAGCCCTCGCAAGGCCTCGGCCCCGTCGGTGTAGGTCCGCACGAGAAAGCCTTCTGTCTCCAGCGCAATGGAAACCGAGGCGAGAATATTCCGGTCATCATCGACCAGCGCAATGGTTTTCGGCATAAGTCCTCGAAAGACAAGTTCGTCAAACAGGGTTCCCCTCGGTTATAACGTGAGGGTGCGGACTCGTATACGCCGGAGACGATCAAAGAATGCCCGAACTCCCCGAGGTCGAAACGGTCGCCCGAGCCCTGGCTCCCGTCTGGGAGGGCCACCGCTTCACGCATATTCTGCGCCACCCCACCCGCCTGCGTCGCCCTGTCCCGGAAGATTTTGCCGCTCGCCTGACTGGCAGAACGGTGGAAACGGTGGGGCGGCGCGGAAAATATCTGGTGATTCGGGGGGACGGAGGCTTGGTGTTGCTGATCCATCTCGGCATGTCCGGGCGGATCTTGTTTTTTCCTCCGGGAGAGGCGCCGCCGCTCAGTCCCCATGACCACGCCGTATTTACCATGAACTCTGGCATCGGGGTGGTGTTTCGGGATCCTCGGCGTTTTGGCATGCTCGACCTGTGCCGGGTCGAGGACTTACCCCAGCACCCTTTGCTCGCCTCCCTGGGACCCGAGCCTCTTGGGCAGGCGTTTACTCCTGCGGTTCTCGGGGCGGCTCTTTGCGGCAAAAGAACCGCCGTGAAGGTGGCCTTGCTGGACCAGCGCGTGATTGCGGGTCTCGGGAATATCTATGGGAGCGAAAGTTTGTTCCGGGCGGGGATTTCCCCCCTGCGCCTGGCGGGGGATCTCTCCGCTGCGGAGGTGGCTCGCCTGGTGCCCGCCATCCAGAGCGTCCTCGCCGAGGCCATCACCGCCGGAGGCTCCACCTTGAAGGACTACATCCGCCCAACGGGGGAGCAAGGCTACTTCCAGCACCATTTCGCCGTTTACGGTCGCGCAAAAGAGCGTTGTCCTGGATGTAATTGCACGGGAAACGGGATTATCCGTATCGTTCAGGGGGGACGCTCCACTTTCTACTGTGCGAACAAACAGCGTTGATGCTATAGCCTAGGGCGTCATGCAACCACTTCGCCTTTTCGCGGCCCTCGCCGCCGTGATTGTCGCTTTTGCTCCTGCTCTCGCGGTGGCAGAGGGCTTTCTGCGTGTCCCTGAAGATGTCCCGCTCGCGCCGGGGCTGGTGGAGAGTCCCGATGCGGGTTTCTTCTTCGACAGCCCCAACGGACGGATCATCAAGACACATGCCATGGGGCCGGTGGACGCAGCTTCAGTTTACGCTTTTTACGGCTCTACCCTACGCCAACTGGGGTGGATTCGGGTCAACGAGTCCCTCTATCGGCGGGAATCGGAGAAACTCGGACTAAGCGTGAGCCCGGGCAACAACGGTCTTGTTGTCCATTTCACTATCTTATCCCAATAGACACCCCGTTCCAGCGGAGACGGATCACAATGCTTTACGAAAATATTTTGGTTGAGACTCGCGGCCATGTTGGCCTGATCACGCTCAACCGGCCCAAGGCCATGAACGCCCTGTGCGCCGACTTGATCCAGGATTTGGGCCGTGCCCTCAACGCCTTCGAGGCCGATGACGAGGTTGGCTGTATCGTGCTCACCGGCTCGGACAAAGCCTTCGCTGCCGGTGCCGACATCAAGGAAATGTCCTATAAGTCCTACATGAGCGCCTATCTGGAGGACTTCATCACCAACGGTTGGGAGCGCATCACCACCTGCCGCAAGCCCATCGTCGCCGCCGTCGCAGGCTATGCCCTGGGAGGGGGCTGCGAGGTCGCCATGATGTGTGACTTCATCCTCGCCGCCGAGACCGCGAAGTTCGGTCAGCCAGAAATCACCATCGGCACCATTCCCGGTGCCGGGGGGACGCAGCGCCTCACCCGCGCGGTGGGCAAGGCCAAGGCCATGGAGATGTGCCTGACGGGGCGCATGATGGATGCCGCCGAGGCCGAGCGCGCCGGATTGGTCAGCCGTGTCATCCCCGCCGCTGACTTGATGGAAGAGACCATGAAGGTGGCAACACGGATCGCCTCCATGAGCCGCCCCTTGGCCCTGATGGCCAAGGAGGCCATCAACACCGCCTTCGAGACGACCCTGACCCAAGGGATCCGCTTCGAGCGCCGCATGTTCCAATCGACCTTCGCCACCGAAGATCAAAAGGAAGGCATGTCCGCATTTGGTGAGAAGCGGACTCCGGCGTTCAAAAACCGCTAGGACCAGAGAGAGGGGGCTGGCTCCCCTCTCTTTTTCCCGCTACTAAGGGGTCAAGGGTCCGAGACCCCTGACCCCTTAGTAGCGGGAAAAATTATCCAGAGCACCAACCACCATCCTCGACCCCAAGGCAAGGAGCAAGATGTCGTCAGCAACCTGGACATAGTGATGTCCCGGCGGCGACGGTGGCAGGCTCACGAGTACGCTCGGGGCCACGGGAACATAAACAATGCTCCCCGGCAGGGTTTGCCCCACCACCCAAGCTCTCCGCCCCTTTCTCCACCCGTGATCCTGCTGGGAGGGCGGCTGGACGATGATCACAGAAGGGGAGCGACGGGGACCATCCCAATCGTGGTCGTCCTTATGCCGATGTTTGTTTCCATGACCGTGGCCCCGTCCCTTGCCCCAGTCATCATCCCCTCCTTTTGCAGCGGCTGGAGAGGCCAGGGCAAGGCTCGCGACCAAGGCGAGCAGGGTGATGAATTTCCATTGCGTTGCGCGAAATGCCATAGCAACCTCCCTCATCCCCCCGATATGTTTCTTTCCCCGTTTGATGCAAGGATATAAAGACTTTCGCCCGATATACAGCCCAAAGAGGATGGGCTAAAGGTCTTTGACTCTTGACCCTTGTTTTGTTTTCGTGCAATCCTTTTTCTATGTTCAGACTTCTTTATACGAGCTCTGCCCTGGACCGTGCCCACCTTTTACGTCAGGACGACTCTGTGTTCGGGCGTCCTGATTTGGTGGTTCTCCCCTTCTGGCAAGCGCTTTCCCTGACGGATGAGAGCCCCTGCGCACGATTTTTGCGCCATGATGAGGCCTGTCGTGCCCTAAACCTGTCGGAGCAAAAGGTTTTCCTAGGTCTCCGTGGGGAGGAACCGATTGTCGCCGTTGATCTCGCTCACACCCCTGCCGTGGAGCAGGCTTTCTCGGGATCCTGGTCGAATTTACGGGAAATTGGTGCGTTTCTGCCTCCGGAAGATGCGTCATTGCTGGCCTATGGTCGGGCGATTTTATTGTGGCATCGCCGGGCTCGGTTTTGCGGGGACTGCGGTTGCTTGACCCGCTCTCACGGGGGCGGGCACTGGCGACAGTGCGAAAGCGCCGCCTGCGGGGCCCTGCATTATCCGAGAACCGATCCCACAATCATCGTGCGCGTTGAAAATGACGAGCACGTCCTTCTGGGTCGTCAGAAGGCCTGGGCCGAGGGAATGTGGTCGATTCTGGCAGGCTTTGTCGAGCCCGGCGAAACGTTGGAACGAGCCGTCGCAAGGGAAGTCGCGGAAGAGACCGGCGTGCAGGTGACGGATGTGTCCTATATCGCGAGCCAACCGTGGCCATTTCCCTCCTCGCTGATGATTGCCTTCCGGGCTCGAGCCAACGGCGGCGTTCTCGTCCCTGACCAGACAGAGCTGGAGGATGCGCGCTGGTTCAGCCGTCGGGAGATTCTAAGGAATTTCAGCGACAGTCACCGCTCCACCGGCAGGGGGTTTTTCCTGCCGGGGAACGGCTCTGTTGCGCGAAGATTGCTGGATGACTGGCTTCATTCTACCAGATGAGTTGGCTGTAGTACTTCTCGCCTTGCACCGCCTGATTGAAATTCACCCGAGCGGCTTGTTCGTTGCGCCACCCGTCACCGCCGACCACGCAGGACATGCCGTCCTCGCAGTCGACGGCCTCCCGGCGGCGGTGGCCGTGAAGGGAGTAGACATGTCCGCACCGGGCTTCGACCACGGCGAAGTGCCCGGCGTTATCCGTGATCAGTCGATAGGTTTCCTTGTAGTCCAGGACGCTAATGGGCATGGTCGTCTCCTCTTTCTGCCGTCTCTAGCAGGCTGACAGTCGGCTTGGAAAAAAGTTCCTCCGCGAAAAAGAGGGGGGCAAGGGTCAGGGAGGCTTTCCCCGAAGCAGAGTCTCCGATAAACTAGACCCTCGCCCTATTCGGAAAGAGAGTTTTCCCATGCCCAAACCTACTTTCGCCGTCCTTTTGTCCGGCTGTGGCGTGTTCGACGGGAGCGAGATTCAAGAGGCCGTCCTGACCCTGCTTGCGATTGATCGCGCCGGGGGGAATTACCAGTGTTTCGCGCCGAATATCGCCCAAAGAAACGTGGTCAACCACATGACCGGGCATCCGGCCCAAGAGACCCGCAACGTGCTGGTGGAATCAGCGCGTATCGCCCGAGGGGCCATCCGCGCCCTTACCACCTATGATCCCATCGCCTTTGACGCTCTGATTCTTCCGGGCGGATTTGGCGCAGCGAAGAATTTGTCCTCGTTTGCTCTTGATGGTGCCAATTGCTCCATTGATCCCGAAACCGAGCAAGCCGTTAAGGCGACGTTTGCCGCAAAGAAGCCTGTTGGGGCTTGGTGCATTTCTCCCACCATCCTGGCTAAGGTGCTGGGGAAGGGGAAGCTCACCATCGGCGATGACCCGGGAACCGCCGAAAAAATCGAGGAAATGGGCGCAACCCATGTGATCACCCGCCACGGTGCCGTCGTCGTCGATGTCCAAATGAGAATCGTCACGACACCCTGCTACATGCTGGAGTCCCGTATCGGAGAAGTGGCCGACGGAATCGAGGCCGCCATTCGGGAGGTCTTCTCCCTCGTGCGTCCCTGATGGATACGGAGAAGCAGGCGCCGCGCTTCGTTTACATGACCGCCTCGACCCGCCAGGAGGCCCTGGGACTCGCCCGGGCCTTGGTGGAGGAACGCTTGGTGGCGTGCGTCAATATCCTGGGAGGAATCACCTCGGTTTATTGGTGGGAAGGCGTCTGCCAAGAAGGCGAAGAGGTCGCCCTGATTGCCAAAACCATCGCCGCGAACGTCCCCGCCGTGATCGAACGAGTCAGGGCTTTGCATTCGTACAGTTGCCCCTGCGTGGTCGCCTTGGCCGTGACAGAGGGAAACCCTGATTTTCTCACCTGGATCCAAGAGCAGACCACACGGGCCGAGGGCTTTTAGAGGTAACCTTGGGGCTCCCGCCCCAAACCCCGGCTTGGGCGATGCCCCAGACCCCCTTTTTCTTTCATCGATAAAAAGGAAGAAGGGCCTGGGATGTCATTCCAGCCGGGGTTTGGGGTGGGAGCCCCAAGATAGCCGGGGAAGGCTCCTTCCCCGGTATCGATGGGTTCTTACATCAACGGTTCATCCAGGGACATGACCATCTTGGTCCCTTCCGTCACCACCTTGTGCAGGGCGGTCACTTGGGGCAGCAGACAAGCGGCATGGAAGGCCGACAGGGTCGCGCGTCCGGCCAGGAAGCCATCCTCGTCCCCCTTTTCCGCCGCTTTCCGGGCAGCGGCGCGGGCTTCTTGCGCCAGGTAATATCCACCGACCACCAATCCCATGATGTAGAGAAAATTGACGGCCCCAGCGGCCACTTGACGCGGGTCTTTCTTCTGGGTGGCGATGATCCAGCTTACCACCTCTAGGGCCAAGACGGTGGCTTGGTCCAAGGCGGTTCCCACTTCGGTCAAAGCGGGAATGCCGCCCTTGGCCATGGCTTGAGCCTCGGCCCGAACCTGGTTCAGGAAGCCGCGAATAACCTCTCCCCCATCCCGCAGGGTTTTGCGATTGACGAGGTCGTTCGCTTGGATCGCGGTGGTGCCCTCGTAGATGGTGGTGATGCGAGCATCACGGAAATACTGGTCAGCGCTGCCGGTGGCCATGTAGCCCGATCCACCGTGGATTTGCAGACCCAAAGAGGCCACATAGTTTCCAATCTCAGTGCTCCAGCCCTTGGCCACGGGGGTGAGGAGTTCGATCAAGCGCGAGGCTTGCTCCCGACGCGCGGCATCGGGGTGATGGTGCAAGAAATCGCCTTCTGCCGCCAGCGTATACAAAAGTCCCCGTATGGCCGCGATGTGGGTTTTCATTTCCATGGCCATGCGACGCACGTCAGGATGATAGATGATGCCGGGAGTCGGCGTCCCTGCGGGCCAACTCACCGGAGCGCCCTGGATCCGCTCCCGCGCGTAGGAGATGGCTTTGTTATACGCCCGTTCGGCAATGGCCAGACCCTGGAGGCCGACGGCCTGACGGGCATGGTTCATCATGGCAAACATGTATTCCAGTCCGCGATGAGGCAGACCGATGAGGTAACCGACCGCTCCCCCTTCATCGCCGAAGGACAAAGCGGTGGTCGGGCTGGCGTGGATGCCGAGCTTGTTTTCGACCGTCACGCAGGTGATATCGTTTTTCTTTCCGGGCTCGCCTTTTTCGTTGAGCACATATTTCGGCACCAAGAACAGCGAGATCCCCTTGACGCCGGGAGGGGCATCCGGCAACCGACCCAACACCAAGTGAATGATGTTGCTGGTCATCTCGTGATCGCCATAGGTAATGAAGATCTTGTGCCCCGTGATGCGATAGTGATCGCCCTCGGGTACGGCCTTGGTGCGAATGGCGGAAAGGTCAGAGCCGGCTTGGGGCTCCGTCAGATCCATAACGCCGGTCCACTCGCCGGTGATCATCTTCGGCAGATAGGTCTTCTTCTGCTCCGGCGTGCCGTACAGCAGCAGCGCCCCCACGGCTCCTTGCGTCAGCATCGGGCACAGGGCGAAGGACATATTGGCCGTCTGCCACAGCTCCATCACGGCGGTGTTCAGCACGTTCGGCAAGCCCATGCCACCGAACTCGGTCGGGAAGGGAAGGCTGTTCCAGCCACCATCCACCAAGACATTCCAGGCGTCTTGCCACCCTTCGGCCACCTTGACCTTTCCATTCACCAACTCCGCGCCCTGGAGGTCGCCGGGATGGTTGAGGGGAGCCAAAGTTCCTTCAGCAATTTTGACCGCTTCCCCCAGGATGCTATCGACTTCCTCCGAAGTAGACTCCTGGAAGGCAGGCATGGTTAGCACTTCCGCCAAACCCGCCACGTTGTCAAGAACGAAATGAATTTCTCGGATAGAAGCGCGATAGTGAGCCATAGAGGAACCCCTGACGATAAAGTGGTCTTAGCGACACCATTGTTCTGTCGTCGCCTTCTGTGTCGCCTTCATACTACCTGGGATTCCCTATGGGTTTCTCCTAAAATCGTACTTCGCAAGTGCGGTAGGCTCTCACTTTTTCCATTCTTTGTCTTTCTTACTTCGCAGGTGCCGTAATATATTTTGCAAGTGCGATATAAACCCGGTCTTTTCCTTTCCGCGAGGGAGGATCGCCTTATGTCCTAGAGGGGCAGGGTCGTGTGGAATATCAACTCATGCCCCGCTTTTCGAAGCGTCCCCTCCGTCGCCATCTCTCCCAGGGATAGCCGAGAGGAGCAACGATGAGGGACATCAATCGGTGTGGTGGAACCATGGAGCTGCGTCCGCTCCATGAGCTTTTGGACGATGCTGCCACGCGCTTTCCGGAGCGGATCGCCCTGGATTTTCTGGACCGCCGCTGGAGTTATGCCAGCCTCGCCGATCTGGTGGCGCGGGCAACCAAGGGGTTTCAACGCTTGGGAGTCAAAAAAGGCGTCCAGGTGGGATTGTGTTTGCCCAACACCCCTTATTTCGTCATCTGTTATTATGCGGTGCTGAAGGCCGGAGGAACCGTGGTCAACTACAACCCGCTTTATGCCGAGCGGGAATTGTTGCATCAGATCCAGGATTCCGGCACCTCGCTCATGGTCACCATCGACGTGGCCGAGGTTTATAGCAAAGTGGCCAGGATGCTCAACCTCACCCCGTTGGAACGGGTGGTCGTTTGTCCCATGGCCGATATCCTCCCGCCCATCAAGGGGTTGCTGTTCTCCGTTTTGAAGCGGGCCGAGACCGCCGATGTCCCCGACGATCTGCACCACCTGACTTTCGAACGCCTGATCGCCAATGACGGAGAGTTCCGTCCGGTGGATATCAATCCCTCGCGAGATATCGCCGTCTTGCAATACACCGGCGGGACCACTGGGACGCCCAAGGGGGCCATGCTGACCCATGCCAACCTCTTCGCCAACACCAAGCAGGTGCAGAGCTGGATGGGCGGCATGGCACCAGAGGGAGAACGGCTCCTCGCCATTCTGCCGCTCTTCCACGTTTTCGCCATGACCGTCGCCATGAACTTAGGGCTGGCCATCGGGGCCGAATTGATCTTGTTGCCGCGGTTCGATCTCCGTCAAGTGTTGAAGGCGATTGCCCGCAAACAGCCGACGCTGCTGCCCGGTGTCCCAACCCTGTACGGAGCTCTCAACGAGGCGGCAAGTCATGGGGATGCCACCGCCCTGTCCTCGATCCGACGTTGCATCTCGGGGGGGGCGCCCTTGCCGGCGGAAATCCAGATCCGCTTTGAAACCTTGACTGGCTGCTCCTTGGTGGAAGGGTATGGGCTGTCCGAGGCCTCTCCCGTGGTGACCTGCAATCCCCTTCAGGGGGGGCGTAAGGCGGGAGCGGTGGGACTGCCTCTGCCGGGGACACAGGTGGAAATCCGCTCCCTCTCCGATCCAACCCTGCGGCTGGGAGCCGGGGAGAAAGGCGAGATTTGCGTGCGAGGGCCTCAGGTAATGGCTGGATATTGGAACAATCCAGAGGAAACCCAAGCCGCCTTCGTCGATGGAGCGCTCCGTACCGGCGATGTCGGGATTATCGATGAGGACGGGTACCTTTTCCTGGTGGATCGGATCAAGGATATCATCTTCTCCTCTGGCTATAACGTGTACCCGCGCATCATCGAGGAAGCCCTCTATCGCCACCCCGCCGTGGCGGAGGCCCTGGTTATCGGCGTGCCTGATGCTTATCGCGGCGAGGTGCCCAAAGCCTTCGTCCGGCTGCGCGCGGAAAGCCGTGCCACGCCAGAGGAGTTGCAGGCGTTTCTCGCGGAATGGGTGTCGAGAATCGAGATGCCGCGCTGGATCGAGGTGCGGGAGACCTTACCCAAGACTTCGGTGGGGAAGTTGTCGAGGAAGGCGTTGATGGCGGAGGAGAGCGATGGGGTCAAGGGTCCGTGACCCTTGCGGGGGGGGGCGGGGGGCAGCGCCCCCGCATGGGCGTAAGCCCCCACCCCAGCCGCCACCCACCAGAACCCACCTCCTTACACCTGATGTATCAGGTGTAAGGAGGTGGGTTCTGGTGGGTGGCGGCTGGGGTGGGGGCTTACGCCCATGCGGGGGCGCTGCCCCCCC
>JAVBJO010000198.1:0-7719 GCA_031546925.1 Rhodospirillaceae bacterium | reverse complement strand
GGTACTGGTGCTCATGTGGTTCTGGCCCGAGGCTATTAAGACGGTGCCCATGCCGCTTGCGTATAGTCCCTTGCGAGCGGTGCTCCGGTTTTGGCTTTGTGCGGGACACGGGGCAGCCCCCTTGACCCGCTCTGCTCTATTGACCAATCTGCGGCATCCCCGCCTGCCGGGCCCACACCAAGATCTGCGCAATCCCCGCCGAAGCCACCCGCGCTTTCACACTATCCGCTCGACTGGTCAAAATGATCGGCACCTTGGTCCCAAGAACGATCCCCCCTCCCTCCGCCCCAGCGAAGTAAGAGAGCTGCTTCACCAACATATTCCCCGCCTCCAGGTCTGGCACGATCAGCACATTGGCCTTCCCCGCCACGGGCGAGATGATCTTCTTAATTTTAGCGGCTTGCTCGCTGATAGCGTTATCGAAGGCGAGCGGACCATCCAAGATGGCACCGGTAATTTGCCCTCGGTCGGCCATTTTGCACAGAGCAGCCGCCTCGATCGTAGAAGGCATTTTCTCATTGACGGTTTCCACCGCAGAGAGGATCGCCACCAGAGGCGTTTCGCTCCCCAGCGCCCGAGCGAGGTCGATGACGTTCTGCGTGATATCGACTTTGTCCGCCAGGGTCGGAGCGATGTTAATGGCGGCATCGGTGATGAAGAGGGCTCGGTCATAGGCGGGAACATCCATGGCGAAGACGTGGCTTATTCTTCGCGCGGTACGCAGGCCTTCGTCCCGGGAGAGAGCAGCAGACATGAGTTCATCGGTATGGAGATCGCCTTTCATGACCACTTGGGCGCGTCCCTCGCGCACCAGGGCGATGCAACGCCGAGCGGCGAGGACGGTATTGGCCTCGTGAACAATCTCCATGCCGGAAAGGTCCACGCCTTCGGCCTCTGCGGCGGCGCGGATTTTCGCTTCTGCGCCCACCAGAATGGGCGCGAGAATGCCCTCCTTGGCGGCGGCGAGCGGCCCCATCAGCGCATCCGAAGAGCACGGCCAAGCGACAGCGCATCGTACCGGGTCAAGGGTTCGCGTCCGTTCGATCAAGGCGTCAAAGCGGCGATGCCGGTGGATGCTGACCTCTGGCAGGGCGGGAACTTCAAGGGCGACGCGCCCCACTTGGGCCTGAACCACGGCGGTTCCCGCCAGGATGGTCTGCCCCGCGCCGCTGACGCAAAGGCAGTCCAGGATCACAGTATGATCCGCAGGATTTTTACCGCGCACGGTAATTTTCGCCTCGACCAGATCGCCAGGATAGACGGGGTGGTGGAACTGGAGATCCTGGGAAATATATCGACTCCCCGGCCCGGGCAGCTTGGTCCCGATCAAGGTGGACAGCAGCGCCGAGCCCCATAGACTATGGACGGCGATTCCCTCAAACCCGCATTCCCGTGCGATTTTGGCGTCGAGATGCCACGGATTGACGTCACCGGACAGAATCGTAAACAGCTCGATGTCCGCAAGGGTGAGGACCCGACTGTACGAGACATACTCGCCAAGGGCGATTTGGTCGAAGGGACGATTCTCAATCATCGGCATGACAGGGGCTCCCCGGAAATCCTATGGCCCAAGTGGGAGGCTCGGCTGCGAGGTCAAGAGACGATATTTACGGATGAAAGGCCGCAGAGTTGCGCTCGCCTCGGGTTCCACGTACTATGCAGCTTCCGATGGTGGTTGCATGCCAAGATTAAAGGGAGGCAGGGAACCTACGTTGCACGTTCTTGTCGCCCTTTCCAGCGAGGCCACTCTCCGCCAGGTCATGGATCGCCTGGAGGAAGATTTCGGCGCGACGCTGACGGTTTCCATCGCAACCACCGTGGAAACAAGCGTTAAAATATTGATGGATCAGACGGTGGATATTGCCTGCGTCGGAAGACGTTTGGCGGATTCCTCTGGGGCCGAAGCCATCGCTCTGGGGGGAGCAGTGGCCGACAAGACCGCCTTTGTCGCCTTGGTCGAGGATGCCGAAGAAGAGCCCGATTGGTACCTCGAAGCCGGGGCCGTGGATTGTCTTTGCCTGTCTCGGCTGGACGCAGAGAGCTTTAAACGGGTTTTGTTGTTCGCTCAGAACCGACGCAACTTTGATGAACGGCAGCGGCGCCTCCTGCCCGTCGGCGTGGACAGCGCGTCCGAAGCGGCCTCAGCAAAACATCGATTGGAGGCCACCCTCGCCCAAGTGAGAGCCAGCGAGCGTTACCTCCGTACCCTGATCGATCTGAGCCCCGTCGGCATGTGGCAGATGAGTCCCACCGGGAGCACCATCAGCACCAATCATGCCGCTCGGGAGTTGCTCGGCCTTGCGCCAAACGATGATGGGAAGGGAATGGATTTTCTCTCCACCATCGCGCCTGGCGATGTGGACCATGCCGCTGCGGCCTTGAAGCAATGGGCGGAAGGGCTCAAGTTCGACACCGAGTTCTCCACTATCGCCCGACGCGGCGGCGGTATTCGCCATCTGGTGGTGTCCGGTATCGGGATACCCTCAGACGAGGCGCGGGTGGGAAGCATTTTGGTCACGGTCGTGGATCTGACCAACCGGAAGCAGGTGGAAGTCGCCATCCAGCACTTGACCCATCATGACGCCTTGACCCACTTGCCCAATCGCACCCTCTTCCTGGAGCGTCTCCCCAAAAGTATCGTCGATACCGCTCAAGGGTGTGGACATTTGGGGATTTTGTTGCTCGATGTGGACCGTTTCAAGCGAATCAACGAGGCCCTCGGGCATCAGGCCGGGGATCTCTTGCTGAAGGAGGTGGCGCGTCGACTGCGGGTTTACGCCCATAAAGGCGATGTGGTATGCCGCCTGGGGGGGGACGAATTCGGCATCCTCTGTCCCAACCAGACCTCGGAGAAAATTGCGCGGTTGGCACGAAGACTCTCCGAAGTGTTGGCCCTGCCTTACGCCCTGGGGAGCGTGGAAATTCGCGCCGGGGTGAGTATCGGCATCGCCCTGTATCCCTCCGATAGCCACGATCCGACAAAACTCGTCAGTTTCGCCAATATGGCGCTCTATGCCGCAAAAGAAAAAGGGGCCAATGAAATCCATTTCTTTGATAAGAAAATGGATGAAGATGCTCGCAATCGTCGTCTCCTGGAGGAGGAAATCGCTAGAGCCATCGATCAAGACCAATTCGTTCTTTATTTCCAGCCCCAAGTTGACCTTGCGACCAAACGTCTTATCAGTGTCGAAGCCTTGATCCGGTGGGTGCATCCCACCCGAGGTATTGTCTACCCCGGAGAGTTTATTCCCGTGGCGGAACAATGCGGATTGATTGTGGCCCTGGGACAATGGGTCATCCGCGCCGCCATCCACCAAGCCCAGCAATGGCGAGAAACAAATATCCGGGTGGCCATCAACCTCTCCGCCGTTCAATTCCACCAGAATGGACTGATCGAATTCGTGCAAGGCTTGCTCACCGAGTTCAATGTCAATCCAGAGCAAATCGAATTTGAAATCACCGAGGGCGTCGTTATGGAAAATACCGATTTCGCCATCAGTGTTATGCATCAGTTAAGCAATATTGGGATTGCTTTATCCATTGATGACTTTGGGACAGGGTTTTCCTCGCTAGCCTACCTGAAGAAATTCCCCGTCAAAAGTTTGAAGATTGATCGCTCCTTCGTGACCGACGTCTTGGAAGACAGCGATAACGCCGTCATCGCGTCCTCGATCATCAGCCTCGCCCACAGCCTGGAGCTCCAAGTGGTCGCCGAGGGGGTCGAGACCGAAGCCCAAGCCGACTGGCTGGCCGCGAATAAGTGCGACGTGGCGCAAGGATACCTGTTTGGGCGTCCCCTCCCCGCCGCAGAGATGGAAGAAGCCTTCGGGCTGCGAACCCGCTGAAAGACAAAGCGGCCTGCCCTCTCGACAAGCTCCGCCCTAA
This sequence comes from Rhodospirillaceae bacterium, assembly GCA_031546925.1. Classification (GTDB taxonomy): domain Bacteria; phylum Pseudomonadota; class Alphaproteobacteria; order Rhodospirillales; family Magnetospirillaceae; genus Magnetospirillum. Next base: position 3,834 of record JAVBJO010000198.1, on the reverse strand, counting down.
CGTTTATAAGCCTTTTCATTCTTGTTCCCGGCCATTCTCGTTCCTGGAAAGACTGTCATGCACGATCTTAAATGGATCCGCGACAACGCTGTCGCTTTCGATGCTGCTCTGGCACGACGCGGCTTGCCTCCTCGTTCGGGCGACATTCTGGCGCTGGATGCCACCCATCGCGGCGTTCAAACGCGGCTGCAAGAGATGCAGGCCGAGCGGAACGATCTTTCCAAGCAGATTGGGCTGTTGAAGCGCCAGAATCAGGATGCTTCGACGATTATGGCCCAGGTGGCGCATCTTAAGGAGGCGATCCCCGCAGCCGAGGGCTTGGATCGGGACTACGCCGAGCAGATGGAGCTTCTTCTTGCGGCCCTGCCCAATCTCCCGGCGGCGGATGTGCCAGACGGTCCCGACGAGAGCGCAAATGTCGAGCTTCGTCGCTGGGGCACCCCGGCTTCTTTTGATTTCCCCGCTCTGGAGCATGACGTTCTGGGAGAGCGCATGGGCTTGATGGACTTCGAGGCGGCCTCGCGCTTGTCGGGCGCTCGTTTCGTGGTGTTAAAGGGAGCCCTGGCGCGGTTAGAGCGAGCGCTGGGCCAGTTCATGCTCGACGTTCAAACGGAAGAGCACGGCTATACGGAGATAAACCCGCCCACTTTGGTCAAGGACACGGCGCTGTTTGGCACCGGCCAGTTGCCCAAGTTTGGCGACGATCTGTTCAAGACCTCCACCGGGCACTGGCTGATTCCCACGGCGGAGGTTCCTCTGACCAACCTGGTGGGGGACACCATCCTGGAGGAGGCTTCCCTGCCGCGTCGCCTGACGGCGCTGACGGCTTGCTACCGCTCCGAGGCGGGAGCCGCCGGCAAGGACACGCGCGGCATGATTCGCCAGCACCAGTTTTTGAAGGTGGAGCTGGTCTCCATTACCACGCCCGATCAGTCCGAGGAAGAGCACGAGCGCATGACTCGTTGCGCCGAAACTCTTCTCCAGCGCTTGGAGCTGCCTTACCGGGTGATCGTTTTATGCACAGGAGACATGGGATTCTCGGCACGCAAGACCTATGACATCGAGGTTTGGCTCCCCGGCCAAGGGCGGTATCGCGAGATTTCCTCCTGCTCCAACTGTGGGGATTTCCAGGCGCGACGCATGAAAGCGCGCTTCCGCACCGCCGAGAAAACCAATCGCTTCGTTCACACGCTGAACGGGTCGGGCTTGGCGGTCGGTCGCACCCTGGTGGCGGTTCTGGAGAACTACCAACAGGCGGATGGATCGGTGGTGGTGCCCAAGGCCCTGAGACCCTACATGGGAAAGATCGAGACCCTGTGTTGATGCCCCAGCTTCCTATCCCTGATTTGTCGTGTGCGCGGATCCTCGTCACCAATGACGACGGGATTCACGCGCCGGGTCTTGAGGTTTTGGAACGCGTGGCCCGTGCGATCTCGTCGGACGTGTGGGTGGTGGCGCCCGAGTCCGAACAATCGGCGGCGGGACACTCCCTGACCATCCGTCGCCCTTTAAGAATGCGCCGCGTGTCGGAGCGTCGCTTCGCCGTGGACGGAACCCCCACCGATGCCGTGCTGCTGGGGGTCAATCACCTGCTCAAGGAACAAAAACCCACGCTGCTGCTCTCGGGCGTGAACCGAGGCGTCAATCTTGGTGACGATGTGACTTATTCTGGTACGGTGGCCGCGGCTATGGAGGCGACTCTCCTCGGCATCCCCGCCATCGCCTTTTCCCAAGACCTCACCCTGGATCATCCGGTCAAATGGTCCACCGCCGAGCATTGGGCCTTAGAGGTTCTGCGCCGCGTGGTGACGGTGGATTGGGGCAAAGACATGTTCCTCAACGTCAACTTCCCGGATCGCTTCCACGGCGCGGTGCCCGGTATCGAGGTGACCTGTCAGGGCAAACGTACCCTGGGGGAGAATGTCCCCGAACGCCTCGATCCCCGAGGCGAACCCTATATCTGGATCGGTGCCCAGCCCGCCGAGGAAAATCCCGCCGCTGGAACCGATATCGCCGCTATCCTGCGCGGCGCCGTTTCGGTCACGCCTCTGTGCGTGGACTTTACCGGCAGAGCCGCCCTCCCCATTCTTGAATCCGTCTTCTCCGGAGAGTGAAGCCATGGCCGCAGCAGGGAGTCGCATCAATCGCCTGTTGACGGAGCTCCGCCAGCAGGGGGTCACCCAGCCGCAGACTCTGGCCGCACTGGAGAAAGTGCCTCGGGAACTGTTCATTGCTGACCCCTTCAGCGATCAGGCCTACGAGAATTCTGCCCTACCCATCGGATGTGGCCAAACCATCAGTCAGCCCGTGGTGGTGGGCCTCATGACTCAAGCGCTCGGCGTGACCGACCGCATGAAGGTGTTGGAAATCGGGACTGGATCGGGCTATCAGTCGGCGGTGCTGGCGGCCCTTTGTCGCCGCGTTTATACCATCGAGCGCCACAAACCCCTGCTGAAACAAGCCGAGGAACGCTTCCGCTCGCTGCGCATCCACAACATCACCAGCAAACTGGGCGACGGCTCACGCGGGTGGCCTGAGCAGGCTCCGTTTGAACGGATCATCGTTACGGCGGCCGCGCATGACATTCCTCCGGCCTTGGTGGAGCAGTTAGCGGTGGGCGGTGTCATGGTCTTGCCGCTGGGAGAAGCTCACGCCTTGGAGCAAGATCTGGTGCGGGTGGAGAAAACCCGGCAAGGGTTGGATATTCAACATATCTGCCCGGTGCGCTTTGTCCCGTTGGTGGAGGGGCTGCCGGAGGGCTGAGAGCGGGTCAAGGGGCAAGTGACCCTTGACCCCCCTCCTCTGCTCTATTGACCAATCTGCGGCTCCACCTCCACCACCTCCTCCGGCACGGGCAAAACCACCACATCCCCAGCCGAGGCCCGATTACGCAACAGCGAGATCACGCGGCACAGGGTCGCCCGCAGATCCTTCCGGGGCACCACCATGTCCACCATCCCATGCTCAAGCAGGTATTCGGCCTTTTGAAATCCCTCGGGTAATTTTTCACGAATGGTGCTCTCGATCACGCGAGCGCCGGCGAAGCCGATGATGCTTCCGGGCTCGGCGATGGCGACATCGCCCAACATGGCGAAGCTTGCAGAGACACCGCCGGTGGTCGGATCGGTAAGAACGGTGATGTAAGGCAGGCGGTTTTCTTTAACTTTATCCACGGCCACCGTTGTCCGCGCCATCTGCATAAGGGAGAGAACGCCTTCCTGCATCCGTGCCCCGCCCGAGGCGGAAATGATAATCAAGGGAGCGTCTTGAAGGACCGCTAGCTCTGCGGCGGAGACAATTCCTTCTCCGACGGCAATTCCCATGGATCCCCCTTGGAACTCAAAGTTAAAAGCGGCGATGACTACGCTCATCCCACCCATTTTGCCATGAGAGACAATAATTGCGTCTTGTTCCCCGGTCTTCGAGCGTGCCTCCTTCAGCCGATCAGCATAGCGTTTCTGATCCTTAAATTTTAGAGGATCATCTGTAACCTTTGGAAGTTCAATTCGAGTGTACTCTCCGTTATCGAACAAGATCGCAAGGCGCACCTTAATGGGCATCCGCAGATGATGTCCGCAGTGCTGACAGACATTTAGCATTTTTTCTAGGTCACGATGAAAAATCATGTGTCCACACTCTGGGCACTTGTGCCACAGGTTCTCTGGAACTTCCTTTGGGCTGACAAGAGATTGAAGCTTGGGGCGGACGTAATTGGTCAGCCAATTCATCAGGAACCTCGGTGTAGAAGAGCGATACAACCGCGCATCATGATCTGAACAGGGAAGGGGATCAAGAGGCAGTCTCATTCGATGAAAGAGAAGGGGGTCCGGGGCT
>JAVBJO010000071.1:0-3931 GCA_031546925.1 Rhodospirillaceae bacterium | reverse complement strand
TCGTTATTCTCGACAATCTGGGATCTCACAAAAGCCCGACCCTACGCAAGGCCGCAGAACGCACCGTGACCGCAACCTGGGAGAAAATGGGAAGACCCCTCGACCAATTCTCCCCCTCCGAAGGCGCAAACGATCTCCGCAATTCCGGATATGCTTCAACCTAATCACAGAATGCTCTAATAGCTTGATTTTTTTAATATTTTGGAGATAGACAGCAAAAAGCCCGGCCAGAAGGCCGGGCTTTTGATTGGCTCCGGAGGAGGGATTCGAACCCCCGACCAGCCGGTTAACAGCCGGCTGCTCTACCGCTGAGCTACTCCGGATCAAGGGAAGGAGACCATATCGGACTCTCACCCCAAAATCCATTCTTTTACACACACGCCACCACTGCGATGCGTGGAGGCCGGGGCCGGAATCGAACCGACGTAGGCGGATTTGCAGTCCGCAGCATGGCCACTCTGCCACCCGGCCCGTGAGGTCCGTGCTTATACTCAGCCTTTTCCCATGGGTCAAGACATAGTTTTACATTTTTCTCTGCTCTTTGCTCGCTCCTCCCGGATCTGCTGAATTCGAGCGTACATGGGGCAGTCCTCGCGGTGTGCGCCGGGGAGAATATCGATGCTCATGAGAAATTCGTTGACGACCTCGGTCCCCATGAACTTGAAGGTCTGGCGGAACAGTTTGATCCACGCCTCCTTTTCCCGAGGGTGATGGGCCGCAATCCAGGCGGCGAACGAGCCATACTCCTGTCGAAGCTGCTGCACCCTTTTGGCGTTTTCGATCACGGCCGCTACCTTCAAACGGTTGCGGATGATGCGAGGGTCGGCCAACAGTCTGGCCACATCCGCCTCGGCATAGGCGGCCACGCGATCGACCTCGAACCCATCGAAGGCCGCGAGCAAGCCTTCGCGTCGCTTCAGGATCAACAGCCAAGACAGCCCCGCCTGGAAAATCTCCAGGGCGAGGCGCTCAAACAGGAGCCGCTCGTCCTCTTGGGGGAAGCCGTACTCGTCGTCATGGTAGGGGCCGTGGACGGGATGGTTTGCCGCGACGTCGCAATAGGCGCTCAAGCTTGCTCCAGCTCCACCAGGGTTCCGACGAAATCCTTCGGATGGAGGAACAGCACCGGCTTATCATGAGCCCCTATCTTGGGATCCCCCGTACCGAGGACGCGGGCACCTTGGGCCTTGAGACGATCCCGAGCGGCCAGGATATCCTCGACTTCGTAGCAGATGTGATGGATTCCTCCCGAGGGATTCTTATCGAGAAACCCCTGGATGGGAGAGGCGTCTCCCAACGGATGGAGCAGTTCGATCTTGGTGTTGGGCAACTGGACGAAGACCACGGTGACGCCGTGGGCGGGCTGAGGCAGGGGGGCTGAGACCTCCGCCCCTAGGGTGTCCCGATAGAGTTTCGTCGCTGCCTCAAGATCCGGAACGGCGATGGCAACGTGATTAAGCTTTCCGATCATCCTTAAAACTCCTTTGCTTCAGCTTCTTTTGGCCCTAGGCGTATCCTGCGTTTCCTATAGCAGATGAGGGGATGGCCGAACAATCTGACATGTCTCATAGTGAGTCCTTCCCGCACACCGGATCGTTCTCGCTCGGAGCCTTGCACATGAAACACGCGCCGCTTCGCCTTCGCAGGCGTATCGGGTTCGTTATTGGCCTTCTCTTCGTTGGCGTGGCGGCTCTGGCCTTGTGGGGAGGGCTCTGGTTGCGCGGTAGTCTGCCCGAACTTGAGGGGACTCTCATGGTGGAGGGCCTGGGCGAGTCCGTCACCGTGACCCGAGGCGAGGCCGGTGTTCCCGTCATTTCGGCGCGTTCCACCCATGATGCCTATTTTGCCTTGGGCTGGGTCCATGCTCAGGATCGCTTGTGGCAAATGGAGTTTCAGCGCCGAGTCGGTGCCGGACGTTTGGCCGAGGTCGTGGGGGAGGCCGGTCTTCCCAATGATCGCTTCATGCGGACTTTGGGGCTCTATACCTTGGCTCGGGACAGTTTCGCCGCTCTGGACGAGGAAACCCAAGCGGGACTCACCGCCTATGCCGACGGAGTCAACGCCTGGATCGAGGGTCATCACGGAAAACTGCCATTGGGGTTTACCCTCCTGAACGTGAGGCCGGAGAAGTGGGTTCCCGCAGATTCCCTGGTCTGGGGGCGCGTGATGTCTCTGCAACTGACCAACAACTGGCGCGATGAGATCACGCGGTCTTGGTTGGCTTCCCTCATGGGGCCAGAGCGCATGCGGCAACTTTGGCCCGGTCTACCCGCCGAGAGCCCCGTTACCGTCGCCAAGGCCACTGGGGATGCTCTTTGGGCGGCCTTGCCAGAGGCAGCAGAGCCCCGTCAGGCGTCGAATCTTTGGGCCGTGTCGGGGAGTCATACCGCCAGTGGCAAGCCTTTGGTGGCGAACGATCCTCATTTGGCTTTTCAGATGCCCGTTGCGTGGTATCTGGTGGGCGTGGAGACCCCAGCATTCCAGGTGAGTGGCGCGACCATTCCAGGAATTCCCTTCCATCTGATCGGCCACAACGGCGTCATTGCGTGGGGAACCACCACCACCCAAGCCGACACCGTGGATCTGTTTATCGAGAAGGAACTGGATTTCGATCATTACCAGACCGAGACGAGTTCTCGTTCCTTCACCCTTCGGATGGAAACCATCGCAGTTAAAGACGGACCTGATTTTCATTTCAAAGTTCGCTCGACCCGGCATGGACCGGTTCTCTCGGATGTTCTGCCCACCAAGATTGTCGGCTCCGACGAGGTCATCGTCTTCCGAGCAACCGCCTTGGAGCCAGAAGATCAAACGGCGCAAGCCTTCTTTCACCTGAATCGGGCCAAGAATTGGGAGGAATTTTCCGGCGCTCTCGCCACGTTCCATAGCCCAGTGCAAAATATGGTGTACGCGGATACCTCTGGTTCCATCGGTTTCGCCACCGTTGGGCGCGTGCCGGTGCGGGGCGATGGAGATGGCAGTCTCCCCTTGCGCGGCTGGAGGGGAGAGGGCGAATGGAAAGGATGGGTGCCCTTTGATGCCATGCCTCGGGTGCTTAATCCCGAAAGCGGAACGATCATCAATGCCAACAACAAAGTGGTCCCGGATCGCTATCCCTATCTCCTGAGCGCCGCATGGCCGGAAGGGTACCGCGCCCAACGCATTGCCGATCTGTTGCATAACCGGAATAATCTCACCGTGCAGGATATGGCTGCTGTGCAGTTGGACCATGTTTCCTTGGCTGCGTTGGACTTGAAGGATTTGCTGCTCTCTGGCGAGACCTCCGATCCGCGTGCCCTGGAAGCCAAGGAGATCCTGAAACCATGGGAGGGTTCCGCTGGGCGGGAACTTGCCGCACCCCTGCTGTTCTCTGCCTGGCTGGAGGCCGTGTGGGAGGAAACCCTCGCCGATGAGTTGGGCAGTGGGTTCGGCTCTTTCCGTCTTCCCCGTCCTTTGGTGCTCCTCGATATTTTCAAACGGCATCGGGAGTGGTGTAATAACCTTTTCACGGCGGAACAGGAAACCTGTGAGCAAGTTTCAGGCAAAGCTCTGGAGAGGGCCATGCGTAAACTCGCCGAGCGGCACTCTGGACCCATGTCCGAATGGAGATGGGGGGGAGACCATCAAGTCGCCCTTTTCAGCCCGATTTTTCACCAGTCTGCGCCGCTCCGGTATCTCCTGGATCGGAAAATGGCTTCGGATGGAGACGATTTCACCATCAATCGAGGCTCCTTCGAACTCGGCACCTTTTCCCACACGCACGGGGCGGGGTTGCGGGTGATTTATGATTTGGGGAAGCTCTCCGATAGTCGTTTCGTCCTTCTGTCGGGGGAGAGTGAGCATCCGCTTTCGCCTCATTACGACGACATGATGGAGCGGTGGCGTGACAATCAGGGGGTGAGGATTGGCGGTGGGGAGAGGAAATTGACGC
>JAVBJO010000151.1:0-8408 GCA_031546925.1 Rhodospirillaceae bacterium | reverse complement strand
CTTACGCCCTGGTCAGGGGCGCTGCCCCCGACACCCCCCGCAATGGGCGAAAGCCCCGTGACCCCATTGGTTAGACCGGAACGACATCATGACGACCAAATTCATCTGGGGCACTTCCACCTCTGCCTACCAAATCGAGGGCGCCGCCGCCAAAGATGGCCGAGGCGAAAGCATCTGGGACGTCCACTGCCGCCTTCCGGGCCGGACAGCCAATGGCGCCACGGGCGACATCGCCTGCGATCATTATCATCGCTGGGAGGAAGATCTCGCTCTGATCAAGGATCTTGGCGTTGACGCCTATCGCTTTTCGGTTTCGTGGCCACGGGTTCTCCCCCGAGGCCGCGGTGCGATCAACCCGCTGGGCCTCGATTTCTATGATCGTCTGATTGACGGCCTCCTTGAGGCCGGGATTGAGCCCTGGCTGTGCCTCTACCATTGGGATCTCCCCCAGCGCCTGAGTGAGATGGGCGGTTGGACCAACCGCGACATTGCCGGATGGTTCGCGGACTATGCGACGTTGATTGCTCGTCGCTACGGAGATCGGGTGCGTCATTTTGCGACTTTCAACGAGCCCAACGTGGCCACGCTATTTGGTTATGCGATGACTTGGTGCGCTCCGGCGCTTCAGGACCGGACGGCTTACGCCAAAGCGGTGCATCACTTGAACCTGGCGCATGGCGCGGGAGTGGATGCCTTGCGCAGTCATATCCCCAAGGCATCCATCGGCTCGATTTACAACCGGCAGGTGGTTTATCCCGAAAAAGACACCCCCGAGCACCATGCGGCGCAACGCACTCTGGATGCGCATTGGAATTTGGTCTACGCCGACCCGCAGATTCTCGGTCACTACCCGGCGGAGGCTCTGGATCTGTTCGAGCCCTACATCCAAGCCGGAGACATGGCTCGGATGTGTCGTCCTCTGGATTGGTTTGGGCTCAATCATTATGGCCCGATCTGGTGCGACCCCGATCCCTCGCTTCCGTTAGGCGTTGGCTGGGGAGACAACCCCACGCCGACCCCTCACCCCGACATCGGCTGGTCGATCTTCCCCGAATTGTTCGCCGAGGAACTCTTGCGTTGTCATTCTCGCTATGGCCTCCCCGTTTTTGTGACGGAAAATGGGATGGGTCGAGAAGCCGACCAGGAAATGCCCAATGCGGATGGCGAAATCGTTGACTCGTATCGCATCACCTACCTGGATCTCTACATCTCCGCCATGACCAAGGCGATGAAACAAGGGGCGGATGTGAGAGGATATTTTGTCTGGTCTCTGCTGGATAACTTCGAGTGGGGATCCGGATACGGAAATCGCTTCGGAGTCGTGCATGTGGATTTCGAGACCGGCAAGCGGACGCCCAAGCGTTCCTTTGCGTGGTATCGGGATAAGATCACGACGAGGAAAGCGGCGGGTGTCTGAGAGGCTCCGTAAGTTCCCAAATCTCGCGCACACTCTGACACAGAGCCTGAATCAAGGGAGAGCTGGCTTCGGCGTGGAGAGAGATAAAAGTCAATTGGCTGGTTTCGACGGCCTTGGGCCAGAGGACCAGCTCCTGCGCCGCCTCTCCCTCCCGCGCCAAATCCTCGCGCATAAGCGCCAGTCCCAACCCTTGGCCAACCAAGCGGCGAAGGGTGCTTTCCTGATCAAGCGCGACAGTCCCACGAGGAACGAGACCATGGCGAGCGAACATCCCAGCAAGAATGCCACGAAGAGAACACTTGTCCGACATAAGCAACCAGGGTTGTTGCGCCAACTGAGCCCAATCGGCGGTCAGGATGCGGTCTTTCCAGGCATAGGGAGCGACGATTCTCAAAGCAACGGGACGAACGGGAAGAGCGGCGAGGCGAGGATCCTCCACGGGACCAATGACATAGCCTCCATCAAGTCTACCATCGAGAACCTGTTCGATCACGACACCAGAGATGCTTTGTGAAAGGTGGAGAGAGAGGTTGGGGTGAACTTGCGTCATTCGCGACAGCAATTCGCCAAGGCGCAGGATGACAGGTTCAGAAACAGTCCCGATACGGCAGACGCCACTCAGTCCTTTCTGGAGACTTTGCGCTCTAAAAATAACACTTTTGGCGGCGTCCAAAGCTTTAATAGCGTCTTCTCGCAAAGTCTCACCGGAAGAGGTAAGGGTCATCCCTCGGGCAGTACGCTGAAATAACACGACTCCCAATTCCTGCTCCAAGGCTTTGATCTGAGCGCTGATTGCGGGAGGACTGAGGCACAGAACTTCGGCAGCCTTGGTCAAATTGGCTATTTCCGCAACAGTAACGAATGTTTTCAGTTGAGTTAAATCCATCGAACGCTCGTTTTCTCTCTTTGATCCAATGGGATAATAACATATTTGCCAAACTGTTCGTGCTTTAAAATTTATTTATACAAAAAATATATGTAGAAACATGCGGGAAATATTTCGTAGACCATCATAATCATAACGCACAAAAGTCATGTATCCCCGAGGCATTCACTGAACCGATGGCTGCGTTCCAAAAATACGAATGGATGAAACCGTGATGTCTAGCTAGAGTCCCTTCCACGAAACATTTTACCCTGTCGGAGCGGAAGCATGCAAACACGTCAATACCTTATCGGGATTTTCTGCTGCGCGGCGGCGACTCTGTCCTGGGGAGGGATGTTTCCGGTGATGACCGACGTTATGCGGACGATGGATCCCTTCATGTTTAGCGCTTTACGCTATGGAATTGCCGGCATCGCCCTGGTAGCCGTCCTTGTCTATCGCGAGGGGAGAGCAGCCTTGTCGCTTGCAGGTGAACGCTGGGTTCTGGCCTGGGCGCTTGGCTCTGCAGGATTTGCCGGATTTGGTTTTTTAGTCTTCCTGGGACAAAAATTAGCCGGATCTCGGGGAGCCTTGACCGCCTCCATCATGATGGCAACCATGCCGATGCTAGGGTTACTGGTGATTTGGGGCTTGCGGCGGATAAGGCCATCCCTGATGTCGTTCGTCTTTATCGTTTTATCGTTCGTCGGCGTGATCTTGGTGGTCACCAATGGTCATCTCCATGGGGCGTTGAACGAGTCGGGAGGATGGAAAGCGAATGCCCTGCTGCTCTTGGGTGCCTTGTGCTGGGTCGTCTACACGGTGGGAGCCGGATTCTTCCCCACCTGGAGCCCCTACCGCTACACCACACTCACAACGGTGCTGGGATTGACGACCTTGTTTGCCGTTGATGGGATTCTGATGGCGATGGGAGCGCTTTCACTTCCAACCCTCGCCGCAACCTTGGCTATCACACCCCATCTTCTCTACACCGCCTTAATTGCAGGCTTGATGGGGGTGTTGTGTTGGAACATTGGCAACAACATCCTGACCCCGCTCAACGGCGTGTTGTTCATGAACGTGGTGCCCTTGACGGCTTTTATGGTGTCAATGTGGCTCGGCGTCATCCCAGAGGGAGCGCAAATGGCCGGAGCAGGGCTGACCATCCTGTCCTTGGTGTTGAACAATCTGTATCAGCGGCGGAGCCAGAAAAGGGTAGGAGCCAGAAAAGGGTAGGAGGTTGAGTTGTAAGGTCATGGCTTACGCCTTTGCGGGGGCTCTGCCCCCTGCGCCCCCGCAAGGGTCGAAGACCCTTGACCCTTCGTGAGGAGGTCTTTGACGCCAACCGCGCCTCCCTCGGCCATGTCCTGCGCGATGCTGCCCCACGTGCGGGAGAGGTGGCCACGGGGGACTGCACCGTTTTGGTCGATGGTGCCAACGGATGTTTTGTCTTTGGTGCGGGTTACCACCCAGACTAGGGTGACGCTGTCCTCGCCGGGGAGGCTCGGGGCGATGGTGACTTTGCCCTCGATGGTGTAGACGCTTCCTTCCGTCCGAACCAGGATACCGCTTCGCTCCAGAGCCGTCCGCATGGCGTTGGTGAGGGCTTTGTTGCCGTCTCCTGGAAGACCTCGTAAGGGGATCAGGGTCACGGTGAGGCTGCGGTCGGTGGGATCGAGGGGGGTGGTTCCCTCGGGGGCTTGTTGGTTCAACGGTTGGGCGAGAACGCCAATCGCCTCCTCGGCCAGTCGATCAAGCGCCGGTTCATCGACGTTGTTCCATTCGGCTGCGGACATTTCCTTGCGGTAGGTCGCTGCGTTTTCCCCATCCGGAGCCCGCAAAATCCACGCCACATCCACCACTTTGCCCCGAGGAGAGAACGCACCCTCGATAACGTGACCGAAGGCATCGCCAGACCGAGCCGCAGCGGGAATTTCCCGATGCTCCAGGGCTTTGACCATGGCGCGCGCCAAGGCTTCTCCTTGCGGGGCATCGTCGAGGGGACGCACGGTAACGCCTCGGGTCAGGGAGGGGCGCGTCAGGGGGTGACTTTCTCCCTCATGGCGAAAGGGTTGCGGCAGAGACCCGCAGGCGGACAGCGCCAGCAGGAAGACGAGACCGCTCCACCGCTTAGCCATCCAGCATGACGACCGATAGGTGTCGACCATAGTCGTCCTCCCTCCGCAAGGTTGCCCTCCGGTAGCTAAAGAAGCGGGTTTCATCGCGATAGGTATCTGCCGCCACCCGCGCGATGCTTTCCACGCCGCCTTGGCGGAGCTTTCCTGCAACATACCCGCCCAGATCGAAGAACCAATGCCCATTGCTTCCGGGAGCGAACAGCTTCGCTTGGGTGGGGTCTTCGGCGAGGAAGGGCGCAGGGAAGTCTGGCCCGACCTCGTAGGAGGCCTGAGCGATGCACGGTCCAATCACGGCCATGATGTCCATCCGCCGTGCACCGAGGTCCACCATGCGCTGGAGGGTATTTTCCAAAATCCCCCCGATCGCGCCTTTCCAGCCGGCATGGGCGGCGGCGATCATGGTGCCCCGTCGGGTGGCAAACAGGACTGGCGCACAGTCCGCGGTGAGGATCCCCAACACCACACCGAGATGGGTGGTGACCATGGCATCGGCGATGGGTCTCTCGTCGCCGAACTCAGGGGCCTCGACGGTGAGCACGTCGGAGGTGTGCGCTTGGTGGACGGTGGCCAGCGCCCCGGAAAACGCTCCCAGACGGCTCATGGCGCGACGGCGATTTTCCCGAACCGCCTTGGGGTCGTCCTTCGAGCCAACCCCACAGTTGAGGGACGCATAGACACCTTGGGAGATTCCCCCTTCTCGGGTCAAAAATCCATGTCGGACCCTGGGGATGGCGGCAAAAGACGGATCAACAATCATGCAAGGTCTCCTCCAAAACCGGGAGGAGCGGGGAGGTGCGATGCGCTCAGCGCCAACACCTTGAAGAGCGTCCCCATTTCCTCGGGATGAATCAGGCGGCGCATTTGCCCCGCAATATCGGCTGCGGTTTTAGGCCCCGCCTCCCGCGCCAGCAGCGTCGCCCGCGCTTCGATGCCAAGGCTTTGCAGGAAGTCCCTCTGGGTGAGCGGTCCCCAGGCGCGTGCCGGACGAGCGGCCTTAGCCAGGGCCTCGAAGTCCACATGAGCGGTCAGGTCGGCATCCCCCGGAGAGCGCAACACGTCGTGGAAGCGATGCCGTTTGACCGCCTGCAAGGTGTCCCCGACCGCTGAGAAGGGGTGGCCGTAATCAACCAGCAGCGCTGCCCCCAGGTCGCGCTCGAGCCGCGCCCCGATGGCGCCCGACAGATCGCGCCCGAGGGGACACACCTCCACAATGGAGCCATCCACGGCGGAGGCCACCGCCTCGGGGATATCGGGGGTGCTCACCGGGCCGGGCAGGAAGGCAAATTCTCCCGAGGAGGACAGCCCCACCATCCGCTCGTGCCATTGGCCAGCGTGCTTTTCAAATTGACGGATGGGCAGCGCGTCGAACACCTCGTTGGCCACCAGCAGCAGCGGACCCGCGTCGGGGAGATCCTCGAACCGCTCGCACCAGTGCACGGAGCGCCCGCGCAAGGCCTCTTGCTGGAGGGCCGTAAGAACGGGACTGGTTTCCACCATCCAAACCTCGGCGGCGGCGGAAAAGGCCGGAGCCCGATCCACCACGCGCAGGAGATCCACCATCAAGGTTCCGCGTCCCGGCCCCATCTCCACCAGGGTCAAATGCGGCGGTGAACCCAGCATCTCCCAGGTCAGCACACACCAAAGACCGATCAACTCGCCGAACATCTGACTGATCTCGGGCGCGGTGGTGAAGTCCCCCGCGGCACCAAAGGGCACTCGCGTGGTGTAGTATCCCTTGGTCGGATGGGACAAGGCTTCGGCCATGAAGGCGGCCACAGTGATCGGGCCGCCGTGGCGAATGCGTTCGGTGAGAATATCGGTCAACGTATCCATCGCCCTGCTTCCCTACCGTAAGGGACAATCCCAACGCAAGTCTGTTCACGCGAAATGGGACGCCGAGGCCCCTAAATCCGACGTCCACAGCGTCGCACTGCAATTTCCCACCCCCACGTCTACGGTGACCGTGATTTCCGCTTGTTGCAAGGTCTCTTGCACGGCCTCGGGGGAAAGAGTGACATTGGGCTCTCCGTTACGGAGCATCAGATGGGGCTCGAACCAAATTTCCAGCTTGTCCCGATCCATGCCGCAGCCGGTGCGGCCGATGACCGAAACAAGTCGGCTCCAACAGGGACGGGCCTCGCCAAGCGCGGTCTTGACGGCAGGGGACTCGGCGATGGCGCGAGCGATCTTGTCGGCCTCCACGTCGGAACGAGCGCCCCGCACCGTAATCGTGATGAACTTTCGCACCCCCTCGCCATCCTTGACGATCTGAAGCGCCAGATCCTGGGCCACATCGGTCAATTTCATCTCGAAATCGCGCAGCAGGGGGTCCATGGAGGAGGTCAGGGGCAGAGGAATCTCCGTCTGGCCGGTGGCAAACATCATCATCGCATCGTTGCTGGACGCATCTCCGTCCAGACTGATGTTGGCGAAGGTTCGCAGGTGCACCCGGTCCAAAATATCCTGCAAGAGGGGGCCGTTCAATTTCACATCAGTGAACAAGAAGCACAAAATGCCCGCTTTATCGGGGGTTTGGGCGCAGGCTCCGGTGGCGATGCCGGTGAGGGTGATGGGGAGATTTCCCAAGCGGGCAATCCTCGACGCCCTCTTCACATACGTTCCCGGCGGCATGATCGCCCGAGCCACCGCCTCCCACGCGGTCTCGCTCAAGCTCTCGTAGAGGGGCGCGATTCGCTCCACCGTCTCCGTCTCCGACAGGGGTTGCGCTACCTCGCCGCTCCCCGCCACATAAATGCAGGTCGGCGAGCACCCGATTTTCCCGGCGACAGCGGCCGCCGCTTTTTCCTGCGCCCTCAGGCCGCGCATCCCCGTAAACGCGTTAGCATTGCCGATGTGGATCAACAGCCCTCGCGCATGGCGGAAGGGCAGGATCGACTTGCACCAATCCACTGCGGCGGCGCTGGTCAAGGATCGCGTGAAGACTCCCGCCACCGTGGTCCCTTGGGGCATCTCCACCAAGGCGAGGGTGGGGTCTCCGGGAAGAGCGCCAAGACGAACCCCGGCAACAGGGTGGAGTTCCGTCGGAACCGAGGGAGCAAAAGGAGAAACGTGAGTCATCGGCCTTCGTTCCAAGGGGATGGGGGAATCAACCAGCGCAGAGTGTAGCGCGCCTCTCCCAGAGATCAAGCATCCAGGGATGAAAAAAAACGCCTCGGCGGGAAGGCCGAGGCGTTTTTCTTTAGGCAGAAGACTTCTAGAAACCAACGCTTATCGAGAATAGAACTCGATGACGAGGTTGGGTTCCATGTGGACCGGGTAGGGGACATCATTCAGCTTCGGCGCACGAATGAACTTGCCCTTCATGTCCTTGTGATCGACTTCCAGGTATTCGGGAACATCGCGCTCTGGGCTGGCGGAGGCTTCCAGAATGATGGCCAGATCCTTGGACTTGGTCTTGACGCTGATCACGTCGCCGTCGCTGACCCGATAGCTGGGAATGTTCACCCGCTTGCCATTCACGTGGATGTGATAGTGGCTGATGATCTGACGCGACTGGAACGGCGAAGTCGCAAACTTCAAGCGGTAGACCACCGCATCCAACCGGCGCTCCAGCAGCTCGATCAAGTTCTCCGAGGTGTCGCCACGACGGCGCGCGGCCTCGTCATAAAGCTTGCGGAACTGCTTCTCCGAGATATTGCCGTAGTAGCCTTTCAGCTTCTGTTTGGCGGTCAGCTGCGTTCCAAAGTCGGAAACCTTCTTCCGACGAGCGCCGTGCTGGCCAGGAGGATTTTCCTTTCCCCGTGCCAGAGGGCTCTTGCCCCGGCCCCAGAGGTTCACGCCAAGACGGCGATTGATTTTGAATTTCGCTTCAATACGTTTGGTCATTGCTCATCCTTGATGGATTGCGGATTGTCCCGATAGGCCGGTTCCAGCACGACGCCGGGGCGGGATGATCCTTGACGACAGATCACCCACGTTCTCGGGAGTAGGGGTAGGCTTCTAGCGGGAATAGTTGTCGGGGGGGGGG
>JAVBJO010000111.1:0-7672 GCA_031546925.1 Rhodospirillaceae bacterium | reverse complement strand
CGTTGAACGACATGGGGGTCCGGGCCATCCCGCCCTCCGCGGGGCTGGGGGCGGCAGCCCCGGCGCATCCCCAAACGCCCACCCCCCCCGCCCCCCAAACAAAAACCCCCCGACGCAATCGGGGTTTTTTTGTTGGGGGGTCGGGGGGGATGGGCTTTAGGGCTTGCGCCGGGGCTGCCGCCCCAATCCCCGCTTAGGGCGCGATGCCCCGGACCCCCTTCTCTTTCACCGCTAGGGACGGATCCCTTTCGCCAGGCGGAGGGCCTCCAAGACCCCCGCTGTCGTCAGCACTTCCGATAAGACAATCCCCTGAGGTGCTCCGGGACCATACACCACGTTGAACGGAATCCCGTACTTCCCAAACCCTTTGAGATATTGCGTAATGGCCTCGTCCGGCTTGGTCCAGTCTGCTTTCATAGCCACAATGCCCGGCTGCGTGAGATGGGCCGCGACCTCCCCTTGCTCGACGACCGCGAGTTTATTGACCTTGCAGGTGATGCACCAATCAGCGGTCACATCCACGAAGACCACGTTCTTCTGCTGGACCAGACGATCTATCTCCTGGAGATTAAACGGTACCCAGGGAACGGCCCCGCTGTCGCTTTTCGCGCTGTTGCTCCAGGGGCCGGAGAGGATAGAGCCCAGCCACAGCGCTGTTCCCAGCAAGGCCACCGCCATGGCCTTTTTCACCCAAAGCATCCAACGTCCCGGCTTGGGCAAGCACTGCGCCATTCCCGGCCAAGTGGCCAGCACCAAGAACGGCAAGGCCATTCCCATCCCCAACATGGAGAAAATGGCGAGGATTTCGGGAGCGCCTTGGGCCAAGGCGAAGCCGACCGCCGTCCCCAGGAAAGGGGCTGAACAGGGGGTTGCCAACAGGGTTGCGAAGGCTCCCGAAAGGAAATGCCCAACAAAGGTGTGAGGCTTCCCATTTCCCCCGGCCAGCAGGAGCCCTGACGGCAAGCGGATTTCAAACACACCCCAGAGGTTGAGGGCGAACAGCAGCAGCAGCAGGATCATCACAGCAAGGAACACGGGATTTTGGAACTGGAGTCCCCATCCCACCGCTTGCCCAGCCGCCTTAAACGCGATGGCGACCAAGGCCAGCGCCAAAAAAGAGACGAGAATCCCAGCCGCCGAGGCGAGAAACGCGGTCCGTACCTGCTGACGGTCTCCTCCGCCGTGCCCCAGCACCCCCAAGACCTTGATGGAGAGGACCGGCAAAACGCACGGCATGACGTTCAAAATCAACCCGCCCACGAAGGCAACGCCCAACATGGACACGAGAGCCAGCCACGAGGACAGGCGAAGAGGGCTGGATTGCACCGGCATCAAAGAGGGTCGCACGCCGGAAACTTCCATGGAGCGTGCGCCATCGGTCACGGTGATGGTCAGGGGGCTTCCCACCAACTCGCCTTGAAGGGTTCCCGGAACGACGGGAATATCAATCCGAGTGAAGATCCCATCAAGCGATTCTACCCGTCGGGGGGCATCAAAACTCGCAATCTCCTCTGCGGATTCAACGAAAACATCGGGAGCTACAAGCGGTGTCTTCGAGCGTACCAACACGGATATGCCGGGCGGTGAGGCACCCTCGGTTATGGTCCAGACTTCGGCTTTTTCCAGGGCCAGCCCATCGCTTGTCCCGTCTCCCGGCACCAACGCCATGAAGCGGCTGATCTCCTTGGCACCCTCGGTCGGAGTCCCCAGTCCTGCGGGAACATCCGCAGCCAAAGCCACCGCCATGGGAACACACGTCTCGGCACAGGCCAAATAATCCACGGCAAGAGAAAGATGAACCGGTTCGCCGGGAGAAAGCACCGGCAAAGCCACCGGGAGCACCACCTCTTTCTCATACCCGTGATTTTGCAACCCGGACAACGTAAAGCGCTTGGGCGCTGGCCAAAAAACCGTCGGCACCCCAATATTTCGCGAGCCCGACCAATCCATCCGAGGCGGATACCCTGCATCCCCCGGTGTCCGCCAGTAGATCTTCCACCCCGGTGCCATTAAAAACTGCACCCCGACCGTCAGGTTACTTCCCGTCCCTGTCGCAGAAGTCGCCACCAACAGCCGCACCTTCCCCGCCGCGCTGTGTCCCTCTATCTCAGCCGCGCGCCCCCCCCCTCCGAGCACCACCATCATCAGCAGCAGCACCCACACCAGGGTCAAGGGGCTCCTGCCCCTTGCAGGGGTGCAGGGGGCAGCGCCCCTGCAAATGGCGTAAGCCATCCTACCCGATCCGCCCGGCCACAGGCGAAGACGGATCCCCGATAAATTTCCGCGGCATCCTCCCTGCGAGCGCGGCCAATCTCCCGGCCTCGACGGCAAATTTCATGGCGCGGGCCATCTTGATGGGATCTCTCGCCTGAGCAATAGCGGTATTCATAAGCACGCCATCGCAGCCCAACTCCATCGCGAACGCCGCATCCGAGGCGGTCCCCACCCCCGCGTCCACCAGTACCGGCACAGAAGCATTCTCCTTAATAAGCCGAATATTGACGGGATTTAGAATCCCCAATCCCGACCCGATCAGCGAGCCCAACGGCATGATGGCGACGCAGCCCATCTCCTCCAGCCTCTTGGCGAGGATGGGGTCATCGGAGCAATACACCATCACCTGAAAACCCTCTTTTATGAGGATCTCCGAGGCCTTGAGTGTCTCGGTCATATTCGGATACAGGGTCCGCTCGTCACCCAGAACCTCGAGCTTGACCAGGCTCCAGCCGCCCGCCTCGCGGGCGAGCCTCAAGGTGCGCACGGCGTCATCAGCGGTGTAGCATCCGGCGGTGTTGGGCAGGAACGTGTAGCGCTGGGGACTGACATAATCCACCAGCATCGGCTGCCCTGGCGTGGCGAGATTCACCCGCCGCACCGCTACGGTGACAATTTCCGCCCCGGAGGCCTCAATGGCCCGAGCGGTTTCCTCGAAATCGCGATACTTCCCCGTGCCCACCAGCAGACGGGAATGGAACGTCCGTCCTGCAACCTGGAAGCTATCTTCGTCGTCGTTGCCGCCTCCGCCGCCGCCTCCGCCGCCGCCGATGAAATGGACCACCTCTAGATGATCGCCCTCTGCCACCGCTTGGGTCTCGTAGGTGGAGCGAGGAACGATTTCTCGATTTCGCTCCACGGCGACCTTGACCGGATCGAAGCCCAACGCGACGAGGAGGGCGGATACACTCATCGGAGCGGCAAACTGCCGCGTTTCACCATTGATAACGATGGTCACAGGACCCTCCGTCACGGAAGAGGAGCCACCGCCGCCGGAACGACGGAGGGGGTGGGAACACCAAGATGCATGACCCAGAAACTCTGGTTCCACTCCAGCGGCAGGCCGACCCCGGCCAGTTGCATCCGGACCTGCTCTTGATCGCTGTTGATGCGTAAGGTCACCGCGGCTTCGGTGGTGGAAAGCGAGATCAAATCCCAGCGTCGCACCTGCGTCGCCTGTTTCAAGCGCTCGCGCACCATCATCCAATCCTGGAGGGTGTTCAAGGTTACCAAAACCGGCATGTCGGTGGTGGGCCCTCCGGTCGGAGGGGCGGCCGCGAGAGCCGCCTGCTTGAGAACGGTATCAATCCCCTGACTGGTCCCCCGGGCGGAACGGGCCAGCAGGGCCTCCACAGTTTCGCCGTCCTTTAAGGTGTAAACTTGCGGGGGCGGCAGAACCAAAGCGGTGGCTGCGGCCTTGGTGGTCACCGTCACCGACTTGCCGCTTGAGGACATTTGTGCGGCGGCAACGATTACCTCGGGGGTGCCTCGGGCGGTGCCGATGGCGCGTAAGGCATTGGGCTCTGCCCCCCAGGCCTGGGCAGCGGTGATCGCCTGGACATCCGAGGGCTCGCCGGTGGGAACCTGGAACAGACTCGCGTTGGTCCAAGCGGCACGCCAGGGATTTTCCGCCTCCCACAACGTGGTTTGCCCCTGGGCATCCTTAAACACCGGCACGATCACCAGGGGACGCCGACGCGGTTCCACGAAGGAAACTCCCATCCCCTGCAACAGTTTGCGCACAGAAGGGGCATGAAAGCGCACGTTCAAATTGGCGATATAGCGCCCGGCGAGAGCCCGCTCGTCATCGACGCTGAAATCGCGGACATAGCTGGTTCCATCCACCTTGGCCACCTGAGACAGCTCCGAGGGGGGCAGCAGACGCTCCATCAATTGGCGGAAGGCCTTGCGCTGTCCTTCTAGAATGGCCTTATCCTTGGCCTGTTCTGGCGTGGGCGCGGTCACATCCACGGCGACGCCTTGGACCAGAAACGGGTCGGTGCTGTTCGGAGGCGCTGCCAAGGCGGCCCCTCCTCTCCCCAGGGCCAAAACGCCCAACAAGAACAGCATGGTGGATAGGAGACGGAGAGAAGGCATTGAAAACCGCCTGGGTTAGAGTATCTTCACGAACGCCGTTCGGCCCATAAGGTCCCCCCCATGGCGGGAGGCCGAAAAGTCGGACCACAATATCATACGCTGGCCCATGAGGAATACCATTCCCACTCCCCCCACCTATCGTGACGCAGGTGTCGACATCGATGCCGGAGAGGCTCTGGTCGAAGCGATCAAGCCCCTTGCCAAATCCACCGCTCGCTCCGGCACCCAAGCCGGATTGGGGGGCTTTGGGGCCTTGTTCGATCCCAGAGCGGCGGGATTCCGCGATCCCATCCTCGTTGCCACCACCGACGGCGTCGGCACCAAACTGAAAGTTGCCATTGAAAGCGGCATCCATCACACGGTGGGGATCGACCTGGTGGCCATGTGCGTCAACGATCTGGTGGTGCAGGGAGCGGAGCCCCTTTTCTTCCTGGACTACTTCGCCACCGGCAAGCTGGACGTCGCCGCCGGGCGCGACATTATCGCCGGAATCGCCGAGGGCTGTCGTCAAGCCGGTTGTGCCCTGGTGGGAGGGGAAACCGCCGAAATGCCGGGGATGTACGTCAAGGGAGATTACGACCTCGCCGGGTTTGCCGTCGGCGCGGCGGAGCGCGGCAGCCTCTTGCCCCTGGAAAATCTCGTTCCCGGAGACGTGGTGTTGGGATTGGCCTCGTCTGGGGTTCACTCGAATGGGTACTCCCTGGTGCGGCATTTGGTGGAGCGCTTGGGACTCGCCTATAGCGACGCCGCCCCCTTCGCTCCCGGACAAACCTTGGGGGAGGCCCTGCTGACCCCCACCCGGATTTATGTGAAATCTTGCCTCGCCGCCGTTCGCGCCGGGACCATTAAGGCCATGGCCCACATCACAGGCGGAGGTCTGATCGAAAACGTGCCGCGCGTGCTGCCTCCCACCGTGGTGGCCGAATTGGACGCCGCGTGCTGGCCTCTGCCGCCGGTATTTCGCTGGCTGGCCGAACAGGGGGGGGTCGCTCCTCAGGAAATGGCTCGCACCTTTAATTGCGGGATCGGCATGGTGCTGGTCACGTCCGCCGACAATGCCGCCGAGGCCACGCGAATCCTCCGCGAGGCGGGCGAAACCGTTTTCGCCATTGGAATTCTACGAAGCCGCGAGGGGGATGAAGCGCAGAGCCAAGTTCATATGTGAAACCAGGAGGGGAACTTGGGGCTTTCGCCCCAAACCCCGGCTGGCCCAAACCCCAGCTGAGATGATCATCCCAGACCCTTCTTCTTTTCATCGATCCGTTGTTCGTTCCCAACTGTTAATGCGGGCATGACGGATCAGGATGACACTCCCCTTCTCCATCTTCCGAATCTGATGAATGCCCTTCTTCGCATTGGCTGTCGCCCAGGCGCTTGCCTGGAGGATGCCGTGGCCGCCCTTCGACAAGAGCGCGCCGTGGCGCACGAGGCGGAGGTCCAGATCGACGAGGAGACCCTGACTCGCGCCCTTGAGCATCTTCGTGTGGCAGGTTTGGTGGAGCCCGACGCGCTGCGCACCACCCGGCGCGGGCGTTTGGCACTCCGAGATCATCCCTTGGGCATTGATGATAGCGTGTTGATGGAATTTTCTGAATTTCGCTCTTGGGTGGAGTCGCTTTCCGCCGGTGCTCCGCCGGAGAATCCGCACGCCCTTGAGTTTCAACGCGGCTGGCTCGCGGCTCAGGAGGGGCGGGAAGACACAGACAACCCCTTTGCCGTGGATACGGCACAGCATGCGGCATGGAGTGACGGATGGCAAACCGGGAGGAAAAGCTCGTTTTAGTTGTATTTAAGGCCTTGTTGTTCTTAACGTTCTCTTTAGCCAAATTTGCTAGCGTTTAGGGTGTTCAAGAACATCCGTAAGAGTGGAATGCTGTGATCAACAAAACACTGAGTGTTGCGGACTGGGAGATTGAGCGGATTCTAAAGCGCGTTTCGTCGTATGCCGACCATGACCGCAGGCGAACCAACTATCTTGGCCGCCTTGTCACGGAGACGTTTTCCCGGCTTTTGGATTGCTCGGATCTTTGCCTTAATCGCGGACACCTCCCGCGGCTGCTGGAGGCTTTTCGGGTGATTTTGGGGGAAGCCCCCCACGATGCGCTCTCGGGGCGATGTGCGCAGATTGCCGATGGGTATCGCGCAGCCAATGGCTTCATCGACTGGGAGGGCTATTACGCAGACTCCCAATCGTGGGCGGCGCTTCAAACGGTTCTGGTTGCGGTGGCGCGAAGTTTTCGACGGTTTGAACCGCGTCGGGAATGGCTGTTGATCACCATGGCTCCCGAGGGGGACATGGCAGAGGATTTGCCTCGGTTTGGCGAGACGCAGTTTTTGTGTCTCTTTCAGAAGCTCTTCGCCCCCATGCGCCCCGAGACCTTCGATGAATCGGAACGCATGGCGTTTACGGAGCGCTTTGGCAGCCCTCCTGACGTCCTCTTTGCGCCCGTGTTTGCCCATCTGGATGAGATGGCGGCTCGGCTTGAGATTACGCAAAGGCAAGAACTCTCTCATTCCGCGTTCCTTCAACCGCCATCATGTCCGCTAAAGTGTAGCGATTGAGGGTTGAGAAGAACGCCTCCAGTCCCTCAAGGAAGGCTCGTCTCGCAAGGCATGTGGCGTCAATGACGCAATGTTTTTCGTCGCAGTCGTCGTCTTTGCGCAGGCACCGCGCGAGGGCGAAGTCGCCTTCTGTCTCGCGGATAAATTCCCCGAGACGGATGCTTTCCGGGCGGAGGAGTAAGCGAATCCCCCCACATTTTCCCCGAACTGTTTCCAAGTAACCGGAACGCCCCAGTTCATGGACAACCTTCGTGAGATGATTTTTCGAGATTCCATAACGATCAGCAATCTCGCGAATTGTCACAAGAGCCTCACCCCGGAGGCCCACATAAACCAGGACGCGAATGGCATAATCTGTATGAAGGGTCAGTTTCATTGTGCTCCCCTATGACATCGTTCTGATGACTGTGGGACAGAGTGCCTATCGGTTAACAATCGGTCAACAGCAGAACATTCATATCTCCTATGCTAAATCAATATGAGATTTTTAATAAAACATGATCTTATTTTTTCCCTACTCTCAGAAGGGAAATATGGTTGCTCGATATTTTACGGGAATTGTAATGAAGTTGAGAGGGATTTTATCTAATTTGCTGAAGTAATCCCGTTTGGAGCGCCTCTTTACGATGAAAGAAAAGGGGGTCCGGGGCATCGCCTCGGGCGGGGCAGGGGGCGGCAGCCCCGGCGCAAGCCAATCCCCCCATCCCCCCCGACCCCCCAACAAAAAACCCCCGAAACA
>JAVBJO010000153.1:0-4683 GCA_031546925.1 Rhodospirillaceae bacterium | reverse complement strand
CGCCCAGGGCGATGCCCCGGACCCCCTTCTCTTTCGATTATCGCCGCGTCCCTGTTGCGGGTAACTCGATATTGACCTCCAGGATCGATAGATCCTGCTCTCTTTCCAACGTCACCTGGACCCGGTCTTCATCGACGGAAGTGTACTTCCGGATGACATCCAGGATCTCCCGTTGAAGCTGAGGCAAGAAATCAGCTCCACTTAACCCCGCCCGCTCGTGGGAGAGGAGAATTCTCAGCCGTTCACTTGCTGCGTCGGCGGATTTTTTCGGCGCCCGGCTAAAAACGTCGAAGAGGCTCATGCGGTTCTCCCCAAGAGACGTCCAAACAATCCTCGTTTTTGCATCCGAGGAATCGTGACAACGATTGATTCTCCCAGCAATCGTCCCACGGCGTCGATGTAGGCGCGAGAGGCGATAGACTTCTCATCGAAGATCACCGGCTGGCCGATATTGGACGCTTGCAGAACCGAGGGACACTCGGGGATGATTCCCAGCAAGGGAACGGCAAGGATATCCTGAACGTCCTCGACCTTCAACATTTCGCCTTTTTCCACGCGCTCACTATCGTAGCGGGTGAGCAGCAGGTGGTGGGGGAGGAGCTCCCCCCGTTCGGCGCGCTGGGATTTGCTGGCGAGCAGTCCGATCATGCGATCGGCGTCGCGGACCGAGGAAACTTCGGGGTTGGAAACGATGATGGCCTCGTCAGCGAAATACATCGCGAGGAAGGCTCCGCGTTCGATTCCAGCCGGGCTATCGCAAATCACATAGTCAAAATCGGCACGCAGTTCGTCGATAACGCGCCCGACACCCTCTTGGGTCAGAGCATCCTTATCGCGAGTTTGGGAGGTGGGCAGGATGAAAAGCTTTTCAAGCCGTTTATCCTTGATCAGGGCTTGATGGAGCCTCGCATCTCCATTGATGACGTTGATGAAGTCGAACACCACGCGGCGCTCGCACCCCATGATGAGATCAAGATTGCGCAACCCTACGTCAAAATCCACGACGGCTGTTTTGAATCCCCGCATGGCCAGACCGGCAGACAACGCTGCAGAGGTGGTGGTTTTCCCCACGCCCCCTTTTCCTGACGTTACAACAATGACTTTCGCCAACAAGTCCTCCCCTCATACGGGTCTAACGGGTACAATAGCAAAGACGGATGGGATGGTACAATCCAAAGAGCACCATTCCAGATGCGGGAAGACGTATTTTTTTATACCACTTTGCCGTGCAGTCCTTAGATTGCCTCTTGAACCAAGCGGTCTTCGTGGAGGTAGACCTGAGACGGCTTCCCCACGAGGTCGCCTTGGAATTGTTCGCTAATCAAATAGGTTCCCGCGATGGAAACCAACTCTGCGTCGAAGACGCGACAGAAAATCCGCGCGGATTTATCGCCGCTCATGCCGGCGAGGGCACGGCCTCGCAGGGCACCGTAAACATGGATGTGTCCATCGGCGAGCAACTCTGCGCCTCGGCTGACGGCCCCCATGACGATGAGATCGCCTTTGTGGGCATAAACCTGTTGCCCCGAACGAACCGGCTCGGACAGGATGCGCGTTCCTGCGGCGGCCCGGGCGGGAACCTTGGCGCTTGAGGCCGCTGTTTCGGCGGCGGTGGCGCGTCCGGCGGGAAAGGTCACCAAATTGGCGGCGGCAACAGCGCGTTCCCAGGCGGCATTGGCCCGTTGCACCCCTACGGGATGAATCCCGAGGGCACGTAACTTATCGCAAAACGCGACCAAATCGATGGGAGCCCGCCCCCCTGTCGCGGACAGATCCAACACAATGGGAGCGTTGCGATAAAATCCAGGAGCCAAGGAAAGCATCGCCGTTAAACGAGGAAAAAATTCCGCGTTCGCCGGGTCAGAGAGTTTCAATGTAAACAGTGTCATGGAGACAGCGCGCAATTGAAACAAAGCATCCTCTCCGGTGAGGCTTGCGGCATTCTGCTGCGATTGTCCGGTGCTGTCCATACTACCCATAACTCGACATCTTATCAAAAACGTTCGGGCCAGAGAATGCCGCATTCCCCGACACAAGGTCAATGGGAATAAACAAAAAAAGCCGTCTCCCGTTGTTCCTCCCGTTGTTCCTATCGTCCTGGATCGGCAGCAGTTCCGTTAAATTTCGCCAAAATTTTCGTTACTTGGGGGCTGATACCGCGCTCTCGTAACAATCGAATGATCAGTATTGTGCCCCATATTCCGAGCCATGTTCCAGCGATTACATCTGAAAAATAGTGAACCGTGGTCACAACTCGACTGACGGCAACGAGGACAGCGATCAGGATCCACAATAAATCATATCGAGGAAAGATAAAAATTAAGGCTGTCATTGCTGCAAATACAGCTTGGCTGTGACCAGAGGGGAACGAATTTACATTCCATCGCGCAACGAGGGGAGAAAAATCGTAAATCCCTTGATCAAACAGCAATATCGGTCGAGACCGCCCCACCAAATATTTCAGCACACTGTTGATTGCCCCAGAAAAGAGCATCGAGCCCAAGAAAAACGCCGGGGCGAGGGCAAGCTGTTTCAAGAGCGCGCCCACCGGACGCCGCCCCATCAGCAAGCCTGCTCCCACCAGGAGCACCAGGAGGATGCCGGCGGGGATCAGGTACATATTCGCGTCCCCCAGGTGGGTGACGGTTTTGAAAAACCCCTGAAGTTCGCCCCGCAACGCCTTTTTGAAGAACAGCGCAATCGGTCTGTCCAGGAAAAAATAGGACAGAAGGCACAATATGGACATAACAACAAAAGATATCGTCAGCGTGTATCGTTTCATGGCGTTGTCATTTACGTCCAAACACAATCAGTTTCACAGGTTTTCCTCTGGAATAGTTCAGTCCTTCCACGGATCCAAGCTCCTCCACTTGGATTCCTAGGGCATTGGTCTCTTCCAGAAATAGCGATAGAGGGGTAGCAGCGGGGGTTTTTACGGCCTTCCAGCCCCATTTTTCAAAAACCGCGCCCCCCGTCGTGGCCACCGCCACCAGGGCCCGCGGGGCGTCTTGAAGATGCCGTGCCGCTCCTTTCCCATCCACGAATTTGGTTTGCGTTCCCAACAGGAAGACGGCGCTCGGTTCGGAATACCCGGCGAGGGCTACGGGGTCTTCGCTTCCTACTGAAGCTACCACCTGCGCCACCCCGCGCGACACAAACAACAAATCCAAGCTCGGAAGCACGCCTCGAAACACCACCGGATAGGTCGCAATTGCCGTCACCGCCAAGGCAAACCCGGCCGTGACCATTTGGCCTCGGAACGCAAGAACCACCGGCAGCAGGGTGGCCGCCAAGATCGCCAGGGCGGCGGGAAAGGAAACCCAGCTCAAGCCTCGGCCCAAGATCATCGGCAGGACAACAACCGCAGCGGCCAGCAGAACGCCCACCACAACCCATAAAGCGTACCACACCTTGGCCAGGCGGTGCCGAAAAATCTCCCCGCCCTCGCAAACCAGTGCCGCCACCACCAATAAGAGCGCAGGAAACGCGGGCAAGACGTAATGAGGCAACTTGGTGGGGATCAGCTCGAACAGAATCCACGTCGGCAGCGCCCACGCCAGGAGCGCCCGAAGGGCAAAACGGCGGCTTAAGGTTTGGCGTTCGCGCCACAGTTTCGCCAGAGCCGGCCACAGCAGCAACGATCCCGGCCAGATCAACACCGAGGACAGCAGAAGGTAAAGTCCGGGGAATCCCCCGTGACTTTCCTGTGCCCCGAGAAGCTTGGGAAGCAAGTCCTGCTTGAGGGCCGCACCTACGAAAGCCCCTCCCGTCGCGTTGGAGATCGCCACAAACCAAGGCGCGGCAATGGCCACCGCTACCAGGAAGCCAAGCAAAGGACGGATGGGACGAATCCAGCCGATCTTACGATCGGAAATCGCGAGCGTGGCAAAAGTCAGTAAGCTGACCAAAGGCACCACCGGGCCTTTAATCAAGACTCCCACCCCTTGCGCGATCCAAAACAGCAGCACCTCTAACGTGCCGGGCGTTGGAGCAAGCTCCCCCTTGCCCCCAACCTCCCGAGCCGTCTCGCGCACGCGGCCCGAGACATAAATTCGCATCAACACCCCTTGCGCCGCGACCACACAGGCCAGCAAAATGCCATCAGTTTTGGCTTGATGAGCTTCGGAAATCAAGATGAGGCTGGTTGCGAGCAAAACACTCGCCAGCAAGGCCGGGCGCGTCCCAAGAAGAGTCTGGCCAAAGCCAAAGGTCATCAACACCGCAGCCCAAACCGCAAGCGCCGAAGGCAAACGATATGGCCATGTGGTGGTGGATTTCGCGTCCGAAAAGAGACTCACCGAGGCCGCTTGCAGCCAGTAGGCACCGACGGGTTTTTTTGCTCGCATTTCTTGTTGGAATTGGATGCGAATGAAGTCGCCGGTTTCGAGCATTTGCCGTGTTGCTTGCATGAAACGCGACTCGTCGCGATCCATGGGGGGGAGACTGGACAGTCCCGGCAGCATGAGCACCAAACAAAGCAGGGTGAGCGCAAGATAGGGGCGGAGTCTGCTCATGCCGAGAGTCCTTGAGGTCCAGGAAACGGGGTCCAGGGGCTTTCGCCCCTTGCGGGGGTGTCGGGGGCGGCGCCCCTGACGCGGGCGTAAGCCCACACCCAAGCCAGCCCCCGACAGAACCCACCCTCTTTACCCTGATGCATCAGGGTAAAGAGGGTGGGTTCTGTCG
>JAVBJO010000131.1:0-11260 GCA_031546925.1 Rhodospirillaceae bacterium | reverse complement strand
GCAATCCGGTCAAGAAGAGTCCCCCGATCAACCCGCCATGATCCACCGCCACCGTCCGGCAGAGCGTGAAAAACGAGGTAAGATCGCCCATGTTGCCCTTTCACCGATGAAAGAAAGAAGGGTCTGGGATGTCCATCCCAGGCGGGGTATGGGGCAGCAGCCCCAGGCGCAAGCCCCCCAATCCCCCAGAACTCACCCTGTCCCCAATACAGTGGGGACAGGGTGAGTTCTGGGGGATTGGGGGGCTTGCGCCTGGGGCTGCTGCCCCATACCCCGCCTGGGATGGACATCCCAGACCCTTCTTTCTTTCATCGCCAAAAAGCCACATCCGCCCGTTGACAAAGCTCCTGCAAACGAGAGAAGGCTGCTTCCAGGTTCGCCTTTGCAGCCAGTCCCATCTCGGCCCCGAGTTCAAATTCGTCACCTCGCACACACATCACGAAGCTCGGGGGGGGAGGGCACTTTTCGATCTTGACCCAAACCCCAAGAACAGCCTCCGGTGACATGGTGTGACTGGTGTAAGCCACGTCTGCACTGGGCTGGGTCTCGTAAAAGCTGAACGGAGCCGGTGTTCCCGTCCCCGCATCAATGAATAGAGCCAAGCGCCGGTCCTGGAGCTCCAGGGCATGCTCGATTTGGAACTGATAATTATAGATCAGCTCGAAATCCGCGATCAAGCCTTCCTGTTCCAGCCAGGCTTCCAGGCGTTCGATGAGAATCGGCCCGATGGCATCGTCTCCACGGCTGAGATTGCCGCACGCGAAGACAACGACACCGGGCCGAGCACAGGAGGACTTATCGTCCATTACCCACCGTGCAATGCTTGGTCAACCACCTTACCATCGGCGTCAACCAGTTCCACCTCCAGCGCCATCTTCCCCAAGGCATGGGTGGCGCAGGACAAGCAAGGATCGTAGGCGCGGATGGCCACTTCGATATGGTTGAGCAGCGGCTCGGTGATCTGCTGCCCGTCCAGATACTTCATGGCGACGCTACGAACGGCCTCGTTCATGGGTTGGTTGTTGCTGGTGGTGGAGACGATCAAGTTACACATGGTCACGAGATCGTTCTCGTCCACCTTGTAGTGATGGAACAAAGTTCCCCGTGGGGCCTCGATAATCCCAACGCCCTCGTTGGCCCGCTCGCCGGTGCGCATGAGATCGGAGCCCATAATATCGGGATCGTTGATCAATTCCTTGATCATCTCGGCGCAGTGCACCACCTCGATCATCCGAGCCCAGTGGTAGGCCAGGGTCGCGTGGTTGAGGCCTCCCTTGGCGGTCAGCATGAACTCTTGACGCATTTCCTCGGCGAGGCGCGAGGGGATGAAATCGCAGTTCTGCATCCGCGCCAGCGGTCCCACCTTGTACCAGCCCTTTTCCGGCCCCAGAGCCGTCAAATGGGGGAACTTCATGTAGCTCCAGGACTTGACTTCCTCGGTGATGACTTTGTGGTAGTCGCGGTTGTCCACCATGTCCATGATGATCTTGCCGTCGGCATCCTTGGCCCGCAGCAAGCCGTCATACAGCTCCATCGCCCCGTCCGGCCGTACCAGCGACAAAATGTTGGAGCGGAAGTTGGCGAAATTCTCGTAGGTTTCCAGATTGCTGTAGTAGAGCTTCTTGCACAGCTCCACCGCGCCGACGCACCAAGTGGTAATCTCGTCGATGTCGTGTTTGAGGAAATCCACATCTTCCCGCGTGAGAGATTTGTGAATCCCCCCCGGAACCGAGCTAATCCCGTGGATCTTCTTCCCGGCCGTCAGGCGAATAATCTCCTGTCCATACTTGCGGATCAGGATGCCTTGCTTGCCAATATCGGGATACTGGGCGGCAACGTTAAGAATGGTCCGCTGCTGCACCGGGGCATCGAAACCGAACAGCAGATCCGGCGAGGCCAGGTGGAAAAAGTGCACCGCATTGGACTGCATCACCTGACCAAAGTGCATCAAACGACGCATCTTGTCGGCGGTGGGGCTGAGCACGGAACCGCCCACGATGGCATCCAATGCCTTCGATCCGGCCAAATGGTGGCTGACGGGGCAGATGCCACACAAACGCTGTACCACCACGGGAACTTCCCAATAGGGCCGCCCCTGGATGAATTTCTCGAACCCACGGAATTCGACGATATGCAGACGAACCTGATGCACATGGTTGTCGTCATCGAGCAGAATGGTGACTTTACCATGGCCCTCGACACGAGAAACCGGGTCAATGGCGATCCGCTTCAGCTTTCCCGGATGCGAACTGGTTTCCAAAGGAAATGTCATGGGAAAACTCCTTATCAATCGAATTTGAACAGATCGTAGGACAAGCGCGGAATATGTCCGTTGACCAGCGCAGTCAAGAATTGCCAGATCGCATCCCCCGAGGGCGGGCATCCCGGCAAGAAGTAATCCACGCGCACGATCTCGTTGATAGGCCGCACCTTATCGAGCAGGAGCGGAATCTCCACGTCATTGGGGATGTGCGGGTTCAACAGCGCGATTTGCGGGTCGCAATAGGCTTCCTTCAGGCAGTCGCCCACCTCTAGGGTGTTGCGTTGCGCGGGCAAGCCGCCGTTGATGGCGCAGGCCCCCACCGCCACCAGAATCTTACAGTTGGCGCGAAATTCGCGCAACACGTGCACATTTTCTGCATTGCAAACGCCGCCTTCGATCAGGCCGACGTCGCAGGGGCCGCAATGTTTAATGTCAGTCAAGGGCGAGCGATCGAAATCGACCAAATCAGCCAGGGCCAGGATACGATCATCGATATCCAGCAACGACATATGACACCCGAAGCAGCCGCACAGGCTGGTTGTGGCAAGACGCAGCTTCATGGGGTTTTCTCCAAGGAAACGACGCTGATGGGCTTCGTATCGTACTGACGCTTACCGATGGGGGTATCGAAGCCCACCCGCTTGTGCAGGATCGCTCCCACGGGACAGACGGCGGCGGCGCGGTCGGACAGGGCAAAATTGGTGTCACCCAGGTTGCCGCTTTCGGCATTTACCACCAAGTGCTTGGTCCGTCCCCGGCCTGCCAGGGAGAACACATTCTTGCCATCCACATCGCGGCTGGCACGGACACACAACTCGCAGAAGACGCAACGGTTGAGATCCAGAAACACGTCTGGATGGGTCGCATCGACCTTGCGTTCGGGCCAGAAGTGGGAAAAGTGCGGATTGGGCATTTCCAAGTAATAGGCCAAGGCCTGCAACTTACAATTTCCGCTCTTCTCACAACCGGGGCAGTAGTGATTGCCTTCTACGAAAATCATCTGCAACAGCGCCAAGCGCCGTCCGTTCATTTCCGGTGTATTGCTTTCGATTTCCATGCCTTCCCGCGCCAGAGTGGCGCAAGAGGACACATGACGACCATTGGCCTTGACCACGCACAGCTTGCAACTGCTGTGAGCTGGGAAATCTTCATGCCAACACAGGTGAGGAATATAGTTCCCCGCCTCGCGCGCGGCTTCGAGGATGGTCTGTCCGACACTGAACGTGACCGTCTTTCCATCCATGGAGAAATTTTTCTTCTCGTTCATCATCAAGCCCCCAGCTCCGAATAGAGGTGAGCACCAGCGTCATCGCGGCCCGTCAGCCTACGCGCAGAGCGTAAGGCTTGGTCAAGATCGAACTCTGGCTCGAAATCGACGGATTGCAGACGTTTGACGTACTCGTGCATGAACTTCGCCATGGTCGATTCGATGGGATTGCTCACACTCATCCCCAGACCGCAGTGGCTGAAGCTTTTGAGCAGTCCGGACAAGCGAACGATTTCCGACAGATCGTAATTCGCCGCCTTATTGGCGTGCATCTTATCCATCAGGTTGCTGATCAGCGAGGTTCCCACCCGACAGGGCGTGCAGAACCCACAGCTTTCATGAGCGAAGAAGTGGATGAAATTCCGCGCCACCTCGAACATGTCGCGGGAAATATCGAAGATCATAAAGGATCCGGCCGTCGCCACGTTCTCGAACGAGATACGACGATGGAACTCATAGGGGGCCAAGCAAATACCGGCAGCACCGCCCACCTGAACCGCCTGGACGTTGGTCGCGCCGCAGTCTTCCAGGATCTGAGAGATGCTAATGCCGAACGGATACTCGTAAATGCCCGGCCGTGCGCAATCGCCCATGATCGACAAGGTCTTCGTGCCCGAGGACTGCGCCGTTCCCATAGAGGCAAAGTTGGTCGCACCATAGAGCATCACGGCCACGGTCTTGGCCAGGGTCTCAACGTTGTTGACCACCGTCGGGCGGCCCATGTAGCCGCTGGTCACCGGGAAGGGGGGGCGGATCCGAGGTGTGCCGCGCTTGCCCTCCAAGGACTCGATCAGGGCGGTTTCCTCGCCGCAGATATAAGCCCCGGCCCCGAGATGGATCTCGATATCGAAATCGAAGCCCTTCTGCCCGAGGATGTTTTTCCCCAACAATCCGCCGGTGCGTCGCCGCGCCAGTACGGATTCCAGGTGGGGAATCAGGTAGCGATACTCGCCGCGCAGGTAGATGAACCCATGGGGTGCGCCAATGGCATAGGCGCACATGGTCATGCCTTCAATCACATGATCGGCGTAGCTGCTCAACAGCACCCGGTCCTTGAAGGTTCCGGGCTCGCCTTCGTCGGCGTTGCACACCACCACCCGAGGCGCGGGATTAGCGGCCTTTTTGGCGGCTTCCCACTTGCTGGCGGTAGTGAAGCCTGCGCCGCCGCGCCCACGCAATCTGGAGGTATGGATTTCGCTAAGAAATGCGTCACTCCCCAAGCCAATCGCCAACTTCAGCGCCGCACCGGGAACGAGATTGCTACTCAGCAGCTTGTCTTTGCGTTGAATGTTATCGGTGACACGGAAAAATTCCTTGGGCCACTCCGACACCGGACGGCGGGCAGCGATCAGATCGCATATTTCCCGCACCCGGCCTTGGGTCAACCGGGTCACCGGCATGCCGTTAACGAGGATTGCCGGTCCCTGGTCGCACATGCCCGTGCACGAGGTGGTATCAATGGACACCGCCCCATCCCCCGACAGCCCGCCCGGCTCCACGCCGAGGATGTGGCACATCATCGCCATCAGTTTGGGAGCGCCAAGCATCCGATCCGTGATGTTGTCGCTGAACAGGATGCGGTAGTCGCCAACGGGTTCCATGTAGAAGAAACTATAGAATCCAGCCACGCCTTCCACATGGGCGCGGGAGACCCCCAGTTCCTCGGCAATGGCAGACAGGGCCTTGGGCGGGAGCCAGCTCAACTCCTCCTGAACCTGTCCCAAAATTTGGACTAGGCGTGACGGATCCTTACGGTTTCGGGCTATAACGTCCTTGACCACCTTTTCGGGTTCTAAGACCAAGCGTCGTCCCACCATTGCTTTCCCCTTTTGACTGCCAACGACTCGTTATCATGCGACTCACTCTCGTGGATCATGCGACTCGCTCTGATGGGCCTTTTGCCCGGCGATGCACGCAAAAGCAAACGCGAGGATTCATTCTGACACTTTTCTAATCCGAATTGCAATACTGTCTTAGATTTCTTGCCGCAAGAAATTAAATAATAGCATTAGATTAGAATGACTTCTTCTTGCAATTTCGCAATTGCAGCAATTGACCAACGTCAGGATGGGGAATTCCCCTCTTCGCGGCAATTGTGTGAAATCTTTTGCCTTTGGATTGAAGGGGTGATAATCTACCACTACCGTGGGGGCGCAAATAGCGCAGGTTTTGAGCATGAGAATATCCAGGTTTTGAGCATGAGAATACCTTAGGAATTTTCTAGGAAATGACGCTGACAAAGCGTACATCGGGATGTAGCTTGCCGCCTTAAGTAAAACACTTATAAAGAATGAACGATAATTTTTAAGGTGAGCGCCAATAAATTATCTTGTATTAATTGCGCAATGAAGGTCCCCCCCCCCCGCCAATCTTGATGCAAGGTTCTCCGTGGCAACCTCGATGAGGTCCGGAATGATGAGTGTCCAGATTGGCGAGCGTATCTGAGGCAGTGGCAGAAAAATGGTGAAAAAACAAGGATGTTAAGCAAAAAAATGTGGCGCGATGCCACCATCTTCGCCTGTGGGACCTTGATTCTTATCGCACTCACCCTCCAGCCAGCCTGGGAGGAATATCGGCGCAATGAGCAAAGCATCGTACTTTTGAAGCTATTTCAAGCATCTCTTGCTGTCGAGAGTGCCATCGTCGGAGAGCGCGGACTTAGTAATGCTGTCATGAATATGGGGCTGGGAATCAATGATCCTCTCCCTCCCGTTCTCCGGGACTTGCAAGAGAATACCAATCAGGCTTTTGATAATTTGGAAAAATTATTGGAACAGAGTGATATTCCATCCCTCTATGCCCAAAGAGAGCTTACGAATGAGCGGAAGCAGTTGGCACGGGCGCGCACTATGGTCCGCGAGGCGGCCGCACAACCGGGAGCACTCCGCCCGGAAGAGAGGGTGAGAGAGGCAATTGCGAACATGATTTATAGTATAGAAATTATAGAAGAGATTACAATAGACATATCCCTAGAAGCAACAAAAAATGACCGTAGCGTTGCCACGTCCATATCCATGTCTCGTCGGGTTAATGTTTTGCGCGATCTCTCCGGAAGAATAGGCGCTGTAATAGTTCCAGTTCTTACCAATAAAAGGCAGTTTTCCGATGAAGAAATTGTTTATATTGACCGACTTTATGGAGGGTTGAGAAGGATTATTGTAGTTCTTAAGCAAAGAGATGCTGATTTTGGTGAGGATAGAAAAACTAGAGAAATTTTGACCGACACAATGAGTAAATATATTAAACTTTTGATGTATTTTGATAGAATTCTCAAAGAAAGTCGTCGTAAAAATTTATCGCTTACGACTGATGAATTCTATCCAATTATCCTTCCTGTACTTAAGTCGGCAGAGGCATTGCGTGACCGTTTTGTGGAGATTTCCGTAGAAGAGGCTACTTCTCTGCGGGATAAGGCGCGAAATCGGATGGTTATCGCTTTTTTCATTGGCTTCGCTATGTTGCTGCTGCCTCTGTTGCTTGCGATCTCCGCCCTTCGCCATCTGTTTCTCCCTCTTCGTTCTGCACGCCAACAGATCTTGGCGATTGTCTCCGATGATGATGGCACGCCGATTCGTCAACGAGAAGGGGATGTCGCCGATGACCTCTTGTCCGTTGTTGGCGTTCTAAAGGAAAGTGAGCGCCGCCGTTCTCAAGTCGATGCAGAGCGTGAAGCTCTAAATCTTCAGTTTAAGGCTATGGCGGAGGCCGATTCTCTGACCGGATGTCTTAATAGAAGAGGGCTTGAAAGTGTATTGGAAAAAATAAAACACTCCATTGTAGCGGAAGATAAACTCATAATTGTTATGATTATCGATTTGGATCTCTTTAAAAATATTAATGATACTTATGGACATTCAAAGGGAGATGAAGTCCTGCGTGAGGTGGCAAAACGAATTGGACACTCTTCCCGCAAAGAGGACTTTGTCGTTCGTTTCGGAGGTGAAGAGTTTCTGCTCCTGCTGGTTAAGGACGAAGCAGAGCCGGGGAGGATCGAGGAAGATGCTTTTTCGGCAGCCGAACACGTGCGTCACGCCATTTGCGATCTGCCCATAAAGGGGACAGAAGGGGGTGTCCTGTCCGTATCCGCAAGTGTTGGGGTCGCCATTGGAGGGGCTGGAGCGTGCGATTTTTCGACACTTTTCGAGGCTGCGGACGAGGCGCTTTATCAGGCCAAGCAAGGAGGTCGCAACCGGACGGTGGTAGCCAGGAAAGGCAATCGCACAGATGCGAAGACCAGGAGGGTAAGAGCTTCCGACCCTTACCCTCCTGGCGCTAGAGAGGAAAACAGAGAGGAAGCGGAGAGGCAAAGCTCCTATCCAGTTTTGGCACCGGGCGAGAACCCCTAGTTTTTCCTTTCTCTCTCCGCTTTAACTTTCTACATATTCTGAGGCGAGGGGGTCTTCCAGGCCACGACCAGGGCTTCGGCTTCCGCGATCTGTCTCCTGGACATTTTGGCCTTGATGCTTTCCCGTTGCTTCAACAGGGTCTGCTCCCGTTCGGTATTCCCCGCTTGCTTGTATCCTGCAGCGGCCCGGGTCACCCAGACATAGGCCTGGACATTATCCTTGGACAGGGCGGCTTTTTTCCCAGGGAGCAATTTCTCTCCCGCGTACAGGGCTGCCAGCAGGGTTTGGGCGGTGGGGCTTCCGGCCTCGGCGTTAAGGCGCAGTTGCTCTGCCAGCGCCGTGGGGGCGACTTTGTCTTTGCCCACCGAAAGCAGCACCTTCACCGACTGAGCATGGCCTTGGTCGGCGGCTTTCATCGACCACTTGACGGCCTCGCTGAGGTTCGGCGTTACGCCCATTCCCAGGAGGTACATTCCGGTCATCATGGTCTGGCCGTCGGCATTTCCGGCTTCGGCGGCTTTCAGGAACCACTTCGCAGCTTCGGCGTAATCTTTAGAGACACCGACGCCATCGCGGTAGTCCACGCCTTTGGCGTACCACACCTTGGGATCATTCTCCGTCGCTGTCGCGACCGCAGGGGTGGAAGAGGGGGCAGTCGAGGAATCACCCATGGAGGTACATCCTGTCGTTGATGCCGCCAGGGAAAAAAGGGCCACAAAAAGAAAGCGTTTCATGATAGAGCCTCCGCAATTCGAGGGAGGAGGCTAACCAAATGAGCAGCGAAAAGGAAGAGGCTATAGGCGCCTTCTCTCGTTAAAGCGCTTTGCCGAAGGCTCGACTGTGGTATACTGATAGACCCTGCCAGAGATGGACTCAGGCCAACAATGGTCTCGTGGCCAACAATGGTCTCATGGCCAACAATGGTCTCGTGGCCAACAATGGTCTCGTGAGGGTAGGGAAAAGGCCCTGTTCAAGACTGCAAGAAGGTCCATAAAGCCCGATCATGAAACTGACCATCGAACGCTCTCCCCTGCTGAAAGCCCTTGCCCACGTTCAGAATGTGGTGGAGCGGCGCAGCACGCTGCCGATCCTCGCCAACGTCCTTTTGGACGCTCGCTCCGGGGGCGTCAGCTTGAACGCCACCGATCTTGAGCTTGATTTTATCGAGACCATTGCTGCCGATGTGAGTCGTCCGGGAACGGCGACGGCTCCGGCGCATACGCTGTTCGACATCGTGAAGCGTCTGCCCGATGGGAGCCAGGTGGAAATCAGTCAGGCCGATGACGAAAGTCAGATGACGTTGCGCTCCGGGCGCTCGACCTTCTCCCTGACCTGTTTGCCGGTGGATGACTTTCCCGCCCTGTCGGGGGGAGATCTGCCCCACGTCTTCACCCTGCCCTCCGCCGAGTTGGCTCTGCTGATTGACCGCACCCGCTTTGCCATCTCCACCGAGGAAACCCGCTACTATCTCAACGGCATCTACTTCCATGCCGGGGCCGAGGGGACCTTGCGTGCCGTGGCCACCGATGGGCATCGTCTGGCGCGGACCGATGTCGCCTTGCCAGAAGGTGCCGCCGGGATGCCGGGGGTGATTATCCCCCGCAAGGCCGTTAACGAGGTCTATAAGCTCATCGGCGAGACCGATGCGATGGTGGAAATCGCCCTCTCTTCGTCGAAGCTGCGTTTTTCCGTCGGCAGCGCCACCTTGACCACCAAGTTGATCGATGGGACGTTCCCCGATTACGAACGTGTCATTCCCACCGATAATGACAAGATGCTGACGGTGGATGCCAAGGTGCTCATTGATGCCGTAGGGCGCGTCACCGCCATTAGCTCCGAGAAAAGCCGCGCGGTGAAGCTCGCGGTTGGGAAGAACACGCTCACCCTGTCCGCCTCCAGCGCCGAGACAGGAAGCGCCGTGGAGGAAATCGAAGCGTCTTATACCGCTGACGCCTTGGACATCGGCTTTAACTCTCGCTATCTGCTGGATGTTTTGGACCAGATCGGGACCGGATCGGTTGGATTCGCTTTGGCCGATGCCGCCAGTCCCGCCGTGGTACGCGATCCCGTCAACAGCGGTGCCGTTTATGTGTTGATGCCGATGCGCGTGTGAGTGTGTTCGAGGAAGGGCGCTCCGTTCGCGTCGCCGTGCGTCGTGTGGTTCTGAGCGATTTCCGCTGTTACGAGACCCTGCGGATCGAAACCGACCCTCGGCCCGTGGTGCTGACCGGGCCGAATGGGGCCGGGAAGAC
The DNA here is from genome assembly GCA_031546925.1 of Rhodospirillaceae bacterium. Classification (GTDB taxonomy): domain Bacteria; phylum Pseudomonadota; class Alphaproteobacteria; order Rhodospirillales; family Magnetospirillaceae; genus Magnetospirillum. The sequence goes on along the minus strand of JAVBJO010000131.1, from coordinate 1,132 downwards.
CAATCTGCTGGAGGCTCTGTCCTTCGTAACGCCTGGACGAGGGTTGCGGCGGGCTCCGTTGGCGGAGATTGCTCGCAAGGGGCACACCGCTTGGGCCGTCGCCACCGTCATCGAGGCGGAAAGCGGACTCATTGAAGTTGGGACCGGGCGCGACCCCGGCTCCGAAAGACGCGTGGTGCGAATCGATGGTCGTCCCGCCAAGCCGGGGGATTTGGCGCGGGTGACCTCGGCATTGTGGCTGACTCCGGCCATGGATCGGCTGTTTATCGAAGGAGCCGGAGGGCGGAGGCGATTCCTGGATCGGTTGACCCTGGGGCAAGACAGTCGGCACGCTGCTCGTTTCGCCGCTTATGAACACGCCATGCGAGAGCGGACTCGCGTCCTGAAAAGTGGTCGAGCGGATCGGTCGTGGTTGACCGCCTTGGAGGAAACCATGGCGCATCACGGCGTTGCCGTTGCTCTCGCGCGGCGGAAGGCCATTTTGCAGTTGGATGCGGCCTGTTGTCAGGGACAAGGCCCGTTCCCCGCCGCCCGGTTGGCCCTCATGGGGGAGGTCGAGGAATGGCTGGAGACCCTTTCCCCCGAAGCGAGCGAGGAAAAACTCCGGGAGACCCTCCGCGTTGTCCGAGGACGGGACGAGACGGCGGGAGGGGCGACACGCGGGCCTCATCGGACGGATCTGGTGGTGCGACACGGAGAAAAAGATGTTCCCGCAGGGCAGTGCTCCACCGGAGAGCAAAAAGCGGTGCTCATCGCCATCGTGCTCGCCCAGGCGAGGCTGAGAACCGAGACTTTGGGCGTTGCTCCGTTGCTTCTGCTCGATGAAGTGATAGCCCATCTGGATCACGTTCGACGCGACGCCTTGTTCGACGCTCTGACGAGCTTGAATGCGCAGAGTTGGATGACGGGGACGGATAGTGTACTCTTCGCGGGTCTTCGAGACCGGGCACAATTCTATCAGGTGAATAATGCGACTCTTACAGTTGACAACGGGTTCCAAGGGGCTTTGCCCTTTGGCGGGGGTGTCGGGGGCGGCGCCCCTGACGAGGGCGTAAGCCCATGCCCAAGCCCCTCACCCGACAAAACCCACCTCCCTTACCCTGATGCATCAGGGTAAGGGAGGTGGGTTTTG
>JAVBJO010000205.1:0-5730 GCA_031546925.1 Rhodospirillaceae bacterium | reverse complement strand
CAATCTTGTTGTCTTTTTTTGATTTGGGTGGCGGGGGGGCCCTGGGGGCCGACACGTGGAGGGGGGCCGGGCCCGGGGGTCTTAGGGGGGTTGGGTTTGGCGGGGGGCCGCCCCCCACACCCCTTCTGTGTCGCCGCTCCCCCGGACCCCCTTCTCTTTCGTCGCAAGCGGGATAAGGTCAGGGACCGCACAACCCCACCGGCATTTCCAACCCCCATCCATCCTCGCGATCCTTCCCGAAGGCAGGAACCCAACACAGTGTTCCAGAGGGTTGAGTCGCAGCCGGCGTCCGCTTCTCCCGCACAGGCGTCGGCAGCGCCTCCGTCTTGGCATGAGCCCCCGCAAATTTCGGATTAATCTCCGACAAGGCCAAGCGCTGGTCATGGTTGCGGTCCCGGCTGACGAACAGACGATATTGCTCGCGGGGGGTTAAGGATTTTTCTCGTCCCAGCAGGACGGCGAGGCCTCGGCCATGATCTCGGCGCAATTCGGGCCAGGACAGCCCGCCATCCCGATCGCTATCCAGAGCACGAAAGTGCGCCAGGGCTGCACTTCCGCTCGGGTTAGGGCCGATCTTGGCGCTGGCCTGTCCGACCAACATCAAGATCACGCCGGTTGCGGATAAAAGGATTTGGATGGATGGCCTCATGGCACCTCTCCTTTTGCTTTGGCCCTGCCTCATCTGGGATGGGCAGGGCTCTCGGAGGAGGGGCGCGAAAGGAGAGGGAGAGGCGAGACCCCTTTATTTACCCGCAGCACCCACAACAGTTTCCGCTTTTTTCGGGTTCCGGCTTGTCTCCCTCTCGGAAGATCGCGCCAGGGTAGAGTTGCGCTTTGCGATCCTCGTAACTCACGGAGAGAAAATTCTGACCTTGCTCATCGGTCATCATTTCCATGGCCAGCCGGCCTTGCTCAATAGCGGTGACGACCTCCATTTCGCCGACGGAGAAGGCTTTGGCCACGGTTCCGACCAGAGCGTTAATTTCAGAGTACATTTCTCGCGATTCCATGTAAGTATTCTCCTTGAAAGAGCGATTTATTGTCCACGAAGAAGGTTGACGAAACTGGCCATGCCAACCTGACGGTCGCGTTTCAGCCGCTCCGAGGACAAGATGGATTGAACACCAGCGATAGAGGTCTCAATATCGGTGTTGAGGATGATGTAGTCATATTCGAACCAGTGACTCATTTCATCGCCCGCCTTGGCCATGCGCTTTTTAACGACCTCCTCAGGGTCTTGAGCACGAGCACGCAGACGGCGCTCCAGCTCCTCCATGGAGGGGGGGAGGACGAATACCGTCACCAGGTCGGACGGGGCATTCTGGCCAAGCTGCTGCGTGCCCTGCCAGTCGATATCGAACAGAACATCGTGCCCGGAGGCCAGGATCTGCTCTGCAGCAGCGCGAGGCGTCCCATAGTGGTGATCAAACACCCGAGCGTGTTCCAGAAACTGATCCTCGGCCACCATCTGGTCAAACGTGGCGGCGGAGATGAAATGATAGTCCTTCCCATCCTCTTCGCCCGAGCGAGGCTTCCGCGTGGTGCAAGAAACCGACATGGTGATATGGGGGTCCTGAGCAAGCAGAGACCGCGAAATCGTCGTCTTTCCAGCCCCGGAGGGAGAGGAAAGAACCAACATCACGCCGCGACGAGAAACAGGGGGAGGAGTCACAGTACGCATAGGCATCTCATCTTTTCATAAAGAAGATATTACTCAATGTTTTGGACTTGCTCGCGGAACTGATCGATCACCGCCTTGAGATCGAGGCCAGCCCGCGTTAGTTCGACATCCGAGGACTTGGAGCATAAGGTGTTGGCCTCGCGATTGAACTCCTGCGCCAGGAAATCCAATTTACGCCCTACCGCACCGCCGTCCTCGATCAACTCCCGAGCGGTGGCAAGGTGAGCGCGGAGACGGTCCAACTCCTCGCGGACATCGCTTTTGACTGCCAGAAGGGCGACCTCTTGCGCAATCCGTTCCTCGGGCAAGGCGGGGGCCGCTTCCAACACGGCGGCAACCTGGGCGCGAATGCGGCCCTTGACCGCCTCGGGGCGGAGAACCGCGCAGGCACCGGCTCGCTCCGTCAGAAGACCAATTTCGCGCAGTTGCGAGCGTAGAACATCCTCGATCCTGGCTCCCTCGGCCTGGCGCATGGCGGCGAGTTGATCCAGCAGATCCTCCAGCGTCCCCTTCATGGCGGTCTCGCGCGCTTGGCGAACGGCCTTGGCATCCACTTCTTCGGCCTCCATGGGGTCGAGCATGCCCTTGATGGACAGCAGACCATCCCATCGCGCCGGGGCAATGTTGCTGTGACGAGGACCAATCTCGGCAATGAGCCCCAGAAGCTGATGCAACAAATCCGTGTTGACCCGCACCGCTGGCGCCTCCGCCAGACGCGTTACCGTAAGGCTGAGTTGGATGTTGCCACGGCGGAGCTTCCGGGTGGCCACCTCGCGGATGGCCACCTCCAGGGCGTCATGACCGGGGGGAAGACGGCATCGGGTTTCCAGGCCTCGACCATTGACGCTCTTCGCCTCCCACAGCCAGGTGACTTGAGCGTCCTGCCCCTCTGCGCGGGCGTAGCCGGTCATGCTAGAGACGGACATAGCGGCACCCTTTCCTCGGCAGATGTTTGCGAAACGGCGATGGTTATACTCCGTCTTGGGGTCGAGGAACAACGGGCGAATGCGATGCCCCGGACCCCCTTTTATTTCACCACAGGGGGATGTTCCAAACGGGATCAGCGCTCCAAGGCCACCCATGCCCGCAACCACTCCCCCACGCTCCACCCTTGAGCGGCGCATCCGCGGGGCGCATGTGGCTCTCCGCCGTCAAACACTTCCGAGACGGTGCCGACACAGCCCTCCCGCAGATGTTGGGCGATGCCTTTTAGGATCTCTCGGCTCCCTTCGCCCACACGCAAGGAGGCATCGACGAAGGCGCCGAGCAGGAACGGCCAGACGGTTCCCTGGTGATAGGCCCCGTCTCGGGCATACTGGTTTCCGGTGAACTGGGGGCGATATCCAGGAGTCTCGGGTGCCAGGGAGCGCAACCCATATGGAGTCAAAAGCTTTTCCCGGATCTGCCGCACCACGGGGGGCCAGCGCTCGGCGTTCAGCACGGGGTAAGGCAACGAGACGGCGAAGATTTGGTTCGGTCGGAAGAAAAGCGCCTCAGCAGGATCCCCGTCAATGACGTCATAGAGATATTCTCCCTCGACGTTCCAGAATCGTTGATTGAAGGACGCTTTAACGCGGTTCGCCTTGTACTGAGTTTCCCGTGCGGCGCTGGCCTCTCCGCTGTCTTCCAGCCACCGGGCGAGAACGCAGAGGGCATTATACCAAAGCGCGTTGATTTCCACTGGTTTACCGCGCCGGGGCGTCACCACCCAATCGCCGACGATGGCATCCATCCAGGTCAGTTGATACCCCGGTGCAGCGGCCCGGACGAGACCATCCTGCGGATCGACGCCGATTCCAAATAAGGTGCCGTTTTCATGACAAGCAACCGCTTGTTGGAAGGCGGGGAGCAGAAGAGCCCGGGTCTCCAGATCGTTCGAGGCGGCCACATAGCGATCCGCAGCATGGAAAAACCACAGAGTCGCATCGGCGGTGTGATAGACGGGAGGCCAGGGGCCGTCAGGAATGTTGTCGGGAATCAAGCCCTCCCGGAGATAGAGGGCAAAGGTCCGCAAAATCGCGCGCGCTTCGGCCTGTCGTCCGGTACAAAGAGTCAAACCTTCAAGCGCGATCATGGTATCGCGCCCCCAATCGTTAAACCAAGGATACCCGGCGATGACACTCCGCACGTCGTCCCCCAAGGCATGGGCGCGCGCCGAGAGTCCCGGCCGGTTGCGCGGCGTGAAAAGAAAAGCATCCGCCGCCAGAACCATTTGTGCCGCTTCCCCTTGGCGCAGAGCGGGATGAGCACGTTCAACCAGCCTCCGGCGGCGTTCTTGCTCCGCCACCAGGGCCTGGGCGGGGGACAAGGTCAGAAGGGTCTCCCAGGATTCGGTGGAGACGGTCAGACTTCCCCCTTCCACCCCGAGATCCAGGGACCACACGCCAGGGCTCCAGAGGGGACCGTGGTCCCGCTCGCCTCGTTCGGTTTCGATGGGATAGAGCGCGTCCTTGTGCCTTGCTTCACAGCGAAACGTTGCGGCGGGGACACGAAGGCGAACCGACGGCCACGGCGGCATGGACAGATCGATCCGCTCCCCATGAAAGGTCAGCCGCCCCTCTTCCAGCGGCTGATCGAGCTGCCCATCGGCATGACGGATATGCAGCCAAGGACGCAGTGAGAGAGAGAGAGGCGGCCCAGCATCCACGCCGTACAGCACATGGGTGGTATTTTGTCCGTATCCCATAACGATTCGCCGCTCAATCACGCGGCCCGAGACCCGGAATCGCCAGACGGGAAGCCCCTCCTCCAGACGGAATTCCACCAGATGCTCAAACAGGGCAAAACCGTTAACGCTCTCCTCCAGGGTGTCGAGCATGACGGTTCGCCCTCGGGGAGCGTCCAGAGCCGCGACCAACAAACCATCATGGCGGCGCAAGGGAAGGCCAAGCAACCCACCCGATGCGCTGCCACCCAGGCCGTTGGTCAACAGCCACTCTTTCCCGACCAAGTCGGAAGGATGAAGAACAATATCCATGGGAAGAGGCTCGCGCCTTTTCTCTGCAAGGTCAAGGCCCCCAGGTCTCTCCTTCCTCAAATAAGATCCTTTGTTCTTGGAAAGTAGGCTTGGAAAGCAGGGTAAAGAACTATAGCCCCAGCACATCTCGCATCCGGTAAACGCCGGCGGGCTTTCCACGCACCCAGCATGCGGCGCGGATCGCGCCTTTGGCGAAAACCGCGCGATGCGAGGCCTTATGAGTCAATTCGATCCGTTCCCCCTCGGTCGCAAACATCACGGTGTGGTCGCCCACCACGTCTCCTCCCCGGAGCGTCGAAAAACCAATCTCGCCCCGAGGACGAGGGCCCATATGGCCATCGCGGCTTTTGCACCATACCTGCTCTAACGCGACCTTGCGCCCCTCGGCGGCGGCTCGACCAAGACCCAAAGCTGTCCCGGAAGGAGCATCCACCTTATGACGATGATGCATCTCGAGAATCTCAATATCGCAGTCGTCCCCCAAAATACCCGCAACGCGCTCGGTCAAGGCCAGGAGAAGATTAACGCCAATGCTGAAGTTCGGAGCATAGACAATGGGGATACTCTTGCCTGCGCGGTGCAAAATCGCCTCTTCGTCAGCCGAGAGACCCGTAGTGCCCACAATCATTGCGGTATTCGTCACGACAGCGAGGAGCAAATGCGTCATCGTTGCTGCGGGAGTCGTAAAATCAATGATGGCGTCAGAGCGTTCGAACAGGGCGTTCGGAGTCGTCTCCACCAAAAGATTCAACGGTGCGGCAAGGCCGAGCAAAAGTCCGATGTCGCGGTTCGCGTCCGAGCTGCCAGGCCGCTCCGAGCCACCGGAAAGGGTGCAGTTCGGGGATTCTAAAACCGTGGACAAAAGCATGCGCCCCATGCGTCCTGCACAGCCGGTAATACCAATATTCATCATCGACGTCCCTTCTCAAAGGGGTCAAGGGGCCTCTGCCCCTTGTAGGGGGTGTCGGGGGGCAAAGCCCCCTGACGAGGGCGTAAGCCCATGCCCAAACCAGCACCCCGACAAACCAACCATCCTTACCCTGATGCATCAGGGTAAGGATGGTTGGTTTGT
>JAVBJO010000060.1:0-4663 GCA_031546925.1 Rhodospirillaceae bacterium | reverse complement strand
GTTGCCCCGCCCTTGCTCTTGTATCTCGGGACAAATCCCGAAATGGTACCGACAGGGCGGGGCAACGCTCTCGCATCCTGGGGGGGGCTGGCCTGCTCTATGGGGCTGCCGCCCCATACCCCGCCCGGAGCCATTGCCCCGGACCCCCTTTTCTTTCACCGCGAGGGCTCTTGGCGTCCTCCCCCAAATTCCGCTACAATACCGTTTTCGGTCGTAGCCAACTGTCAGGAATTCTCCCATGTCCTCCCCTCGCACCTTGTTCGATAAAATCTGGGCCGCCCATCTGGTGGACACCCAAGCCGACGGGACATGTTTGATTTACATCGACCGCCATCTCGTCCACGAAGTCACCAGCCCCCAAGCCTTCGAGGGACTTCGCCTGGCCGGCCGCAAGGTTCGTCACCCCACGCGGACCTTGGCGGTTGCCGATCACAACGTCCCAACGACGGATCGCTCCAAAGGCATTGCCAACGAGGAATCGCGAATTCAGGTTGAAACCCTAGCGCAAAACGCCCGCGATTTTGGCATTGACTACTATGCCATGGACGATATCCGCCAGGGTGTTGTTCACATTGTCGGCCCGGAAGAAGGGTTCACCCTCCCCGGAACCACGATTGTCTGCGGCGACTCGCACACCTCAACGCATGGTGCGTTCGGCGCCCTGGCTTTCGGCATCGGCACCTCCGAGGTGGAGCATGTGCTTGCCACCCAGACCCTGGTGCAGCGCCCGGCGAAGAACATGCGCGTCACCGTCAACGGCCCCCTCCCGGCAGGGGTGACCGCGAAAGACATCGTTCTGGCGATCATCGGCAAGCTGGGGACCGCTGGCGGCACCGGCTATGTGATCGAGTACGCGGGTGACGCCATCCGCGCCCTTTCCATGGAAGGCCGGATGACGGTCTGCAACATGACCATCGAGGCAGGAGCCCGTGCCGGCTTGATTGCCCCCGATGCGGCGACGTTTGCGTACCTGAAAGGCCGCCCTCGTGCCCCCAAGGGCGCCGCCTGGGAGGCCGCGATGACCACGTGGACGTCTCTTTTCACCGATCCCACCGCCACGTTCGATGCCGAGATCACTTTGGATGCCAGCGCGCTGGAGCCTCAGGTGACCTGGGGAACCTCGCCAGAGGACGTTATTCCCATCTCTGGCACGGTCCCGGTCCCGGAGAACATCCAAGACCCCGGCAAGCGCAAAGCGGTCGAGCGCTCTTTGGAATACATGGGCCTGAAGGCCGGAATGAAGGCGAGCGACATCGCCATCGACGTGGTTTTCATCGGCTCGTGCACCAATGGCCGCATCGAGGATCTCCGCGCCGCCGCGACGGTCCTTCAGGGCCGCAAGGTTGCTCCCGGCGTTCAAGCCTTGATCGTCCCCGGTTCAGGCCTCGTCAAAGAGCAGGCCGAGGCCGAAGGCTTGGATGAAATCTTCCTGGCTGCCGGAGCAGAATGGCGGGAACCCGGGTGCTCTATGTGCCTGGCGATGAACGCCGACCAGTTGAAGCCGGGCCAACGCTCCGCCTCCACCTCGAACCGAAACTTCGAGGGAAGGCAAGGAAGAGGCGGCAGAACCCACCTGGTCAGCCCCGAGATGGCAGCAGCTGCCGCCGTCACCGGACGCCTGACCGACGTGCGCCGGATGTAGAAAAGAGGAGGCAGGGGGCGAAGAGCCCCCTGCTTCGATGAAAAACGCCCTGATCCTCGCCTTGATATCCTGCCTAATACCGGTAGGCCAAATACGGGCAGAATTGTATCTTTTCCGGAGATTTACCTTCACGGAGGGACCCGCGGACTGAAAAACACTGCGGTCCAATTCTCATTCCTCGTGACATCTTTGATAAATCCCTCTAAAATGCCGCATGACTGGCTTTTTGTTGCGCCTTCTTCAAGGGAAGGAGGAGATTGCCAGGTTATCATGATAAGTGTGGGGAAAGGGTTAAGTTATGAAGGTAAAGTTTCAGCATGCTGTGAGCGGGCTTACAAAAGACGTCAAGGTCGGTTTCTCCTGGACATCATTTTTCTTTGGCGTCTTCCCATTTTTCTTTAGAGGAATGCCGATCCAGGGAGGGATTTGGCTTGTCGTTTCCATGTTCACGATGGGAATTAGCAACATATACCTGTGGTTTACGATCAACAAGACGACGGCGCATTATTATCTTGAGAATGGGTACAAGCCCGTTGGTCCAGGATGGGATTATGCCTCTTCGGCTTGGGGCGTTCAGCTTCCCCCAGGCTTTGATGCCCGGCACAGCGGCATGATGCCGCAGCAGCAGGCACCCATGCCGACGGCACAGCAGCCAGACCTGGTCGCCCTTCCAGGAGCGGCTCCAGCGGAAACGCAGGCTCCCAGCTTGCAAAAACAAACTTCCGCTTGACCTCGAAGGGTAAACCCTCGCTTTGGAGACCTGCCGCCCTGATGATTCAGGGGACGGGCTCTGATGTGGGGAAATCCTTGGTGGTGGCGGGACTGGCTCGAGCATTTACCCGCCGAGGCCTGGCGGTGCGGCCCTTCAAGCCGCAAAATATGTCCAATAACGCCGCCGTCACCTGTGACGGCGGCGAAATTGGTCGAGCGCAGGCGTTACAGGCGCGGGCCTGTGGCGTCTCTCCCACATGTCACATGAATCCGGTGCTGTTGAAGCCTCATTCGGACATGGGGGCTCAGGTGGTGGTGCGGGGGCGCGTGCTGACCAATGCGAGTGCACAAGACTACCACCGTTTGAAGCCCACGCTGCTGCCCACCGTACTTGAGAGCTACCACCACTTGTGTGCCGAGGCCGATTTGGTCCTGGTAGAAGGGGCGGGAAGCGCCGCCGAGGTCAATCTCCGCGCGGCGGACATCGCCAACATGGGCTTTGCCGAGGCAGCCGATATCCCCGTCCTCCTGGTCGGCGACATCGACCGTGGCGGAGTCCTCGCCGCTCTGGTTGGGACGTATCACCTGCTCCCCCCCACGGAACGCGCCCGCATCAAGGGCTACGTGATTAACAAATTTCGTGGTGATCCCGCCTTATTGAGCGATGGCCTCGGTACGGTTACCCAGCACACGGGGTGGCCTTGCCTGGGGATTCTGCCCTGGTTTCCGGGCGTGGCTCGCTTGCCCGCCGAGGACTCCGTCTCCCTCCGCGTTGAGAGGAAAGAAACCGGGCCGATCCACATCGTCGTGCCGACCCTGTCCCGGATCGCCAATTTTGACGATTTCGACCCTTTGGCCGCCGAGCCCGATGTACGCTTATCCCTAATTCGTCCCGGAGAACCCCTTCCTGCCGATGCCGATGTGGTGATCCTGCCGGGCTCCAAAGCCACCATCGCCGATCTTGCCTTTCTGCGCGCGCAAGGGTGGGAGGGGGATATCCTCGCCCATGCCCGGCGCGGCGGAAAAGTGCTGGGAATTTGTGCTGGCTACCAAATGTTGGGGAGCACCGTCGCCGACCCTCTGGGGATGGAAAGCGCGGCGGGCTCTAACGTGCCGGGGCTGGGCCTCCTGGCCGTGGAGACCCTCATGACCGAACAAAAAGTCCTGGCCAACGTCTGTGGAGTTGCCGCAAACGGCGCCCCCGTCCAAGGCTACGAAATGCACCTGGGCGAAACAACCGGAGCAGATTCCGCTCGCCCCTTTCTCACCCTTGCGGGGAAGCCAGAGGGAGCAATATCCCCCAATGGTCGCATCATGGGGACCACCCTCCACGGACTGTTCCAGTCGGACGCCTTCCGAACCGCCTTCCTCGCCGAGCTGAGACCCGGCCAGAGGCAGGCCCTCGACTATAACGCGATTATCGAAAACACCCTCAATCAGTGGGCAAGCCACCTCGAAACCCACCTCGATCTTGACGCCCTTCTTAGGATTGCTAGTGAGCGAGATTAGCAACCAAAAGGATAGCAATCCCACGCTTTTCGTTGTGCCCCCTCCCTATCCCTCCTATTTTAGCTCTCCACTCTGGTATTAGTGCCGTGGCAGATGTATATACCAATCGTGAAGGGGGATGTCGCTCCAAGGCAACCGTGCCAAACCAGATCGGAGCGCCAACGGCTAAATTGGGATCACCTATAGGGAAAAACGCCATGTCTGAGACAGCGGATACCTCCGGTCATTATGGCGAGACCTCGCACCTCCGAGCTAAATCAATGATATCACGAGACGAAAATCGTTCCACACGACCCGCCAATCGAGCAACCGATACGGATCGGTACGTGGGGACGCGCATCCGAGAACGAAGAGTCATGTTGGGACTCTCGCAACAACAAATGGCCGACCTCATCGGCGTTACATACCAGCAAGCCCACAAATATGAACGCGGGATTAACCGAATCTCCGCCGGACGATTGTATGAAATCGCGCAGGTTCTCGGTGTGCCCGTGAGCTACTTCTTCGATGGACTCGAAGGACATAAGGCCGTCGATCTAAGCCCACGACAAAGAATGTGCCTGGAATTGGCACGGAACTTCTCTACGATACAAAATGAGAAGCATCAAGAGGCTTTGGCGCAGTTGGCGAGGGCGTTGGCGACGGGTGGCACACCCGCCCTGACGCAATAGCGGGTCAAGGGTCGCTGACCCTTGCGGGGGTGCGGGGGGCAGCGCCCCCGCGTGGCGTAAGCCAACCAGCCCGCCCCCCCGACCCCCCAACAAAAAACCCCCGATTTTTCGGGGGTTTTTTGTTGGGGGG
>JAVBJO010000003.1:0-3420 GCA_031546925.1 Rhodospirillaceae bacterium | reverse complement strand
CAAACCCCGCCCGGGGCGATGCCCCGGACCCCCTTCTCTTTTAACGCAGAGGGACGTTCCAATCAGGATCACGCTGCCACGTAGGCAATGGGGTCTCGCACCCCAGCCTCGGCGAATCCCTTCAAACGGAGACGGCAGGCCTCGCATTCTCCGCAAGCGTAGCCCTCCGGAGAGGGGTCGTAGCAACTGGTGGTGATCCCGTAGTCCACACCCAAGCTTAAGCCCTCGCGAATGATCTCTGCTTTCGACAACGTGAGCAAGGGCGCGTGGATGGTGAGTTTCCGACCCTCGACGGCGGAGCGGGTGGCGAGGTTCGCCATGTGCTCGAACGCGGCGATATACGCAGGGCGGCAGTCCGGATAGCCCGAGTAATCCACAGCGTTGACCCCAAGGAAGATGTCTCCGGCGTCTAGGATTTCTGCGAAGGCCAGGGCGAACGACAGCAGGATCGTATTTCGAGCCGGAACATAGGTGATGGGAATACCCGAGGCGGTCTCGGCTTTGGGGACGGCGATATCGTCGGTCAGAGCCGAGCCACCGAACATGCGCAAATCGATATCCACGATGCGATGATCGGTGACGCCTTGCGCGGCGGCCACGGCCCGAGCACAAGCCAGCTCGCCATGGTGGCGCTGTCCGTAGCGGAAAGAAAGAGCGGCGCAGGTGAAGCCTTGGTGCGTGGCCATGGCCAGGACCGTGGCCGAGTCCAGACCTCCCGAGAGCAAAACAACCGCCTTCACCATAAAAGCAAGACCATGATCTGAGGACTGAGGACGCGCAGGAACATCACCAGCGGATACACCGAGGCATAGGCCAAGGCTTGAGCCTCAGACTGCGTCATGGCATTGGCGTACTGCAAGGCGGGAGGATTGGTCATGGAGCCGGACATGACTCCCATCAAGGTCAGGAAGTTGGTCTTCAGCCAAAGCCGTCCCACCGCGCCGATCACCATCAAGGGGATTGCGGTGACGGCTACGCCAAAGGCCATCCAGCGCAGACCATCGCCGTGCACCAGGGTTTCCACGAACTGGCTGCCGGATTGCAGTCCAACCGCGCCCAGGAACAAGACAATTCCCAACTCGCGCAGCACCTGGTTGGCACTGGGGGGAAGGAACCACACCAAAGGCCCCAAATGCCCGATCCGCGCCAAGATGATGGCTACTACCAAGGGGCCTCCGGCGAGTCCGAGCTTCAGAGGGGTGGGAAGACCGGGAATGTGCAGCGGCAAGCTGCCGATGATGGCACCAAGAGCAATCCCAATGAAGATGGGAATAACGTGAGCCTGATTCAGGGCGGAGGGTTTGTTGCCCACCACGAGAGCCAGGCGCTTCAAATCATCGGGATGGCCGATGGCGGTGAGGATATCGCCAAATTGCAGCGACAGGTGAGCGTTGGGAGACAGCTCCAACCCGGCGCGATTGCAGCGCGAGATGACACAGTTGTAAGCTCGGGCGATATTCAAGGCACCGATGGTTTTACCGAGCACGGTGTTGCTGGTGACCACCAAGCGATCCCATTGCACATCGGTGGGCATGTCGTGGAGCTTTACGTTGGCCTCGACTCCGCCGAAAATGAGGCACAGGTCACGGAGTTTCTGACGCTCGCCCACGGCTTGGACCACGTCGCCGACCCAAAGCTTCTGGTCCGGTCCTCCGGGGTGTTGCACCCCGTCGTGCAGTACGCGAGCAATCACCACGTCCAAGTAGGAGAGGGCGGGAATCTCGTGCAAGGTCAGTCCATTGAGGGCAGGATTGCTGACCTCGATGGCCATGCGCTCCAGTCCACGAGCCCCAGAGGCGCGTCCTTCGAGAAAGCGCTCGGCCTCGACTGCGGGATCCAGGCGGAACAGGCGTCGGATCGACACCATGGTGATCATGTTGCCGATGATGCCGAAAGGATAGGTGACCGCCAGCGCCAGGCCGGCGGCCACCACGTCAGCGGGAGGCGCGCCGACGGTCTTCAACATTTGCTGAGCCGCCGCCAACGAAGGCATATTGGTGGTGGCTCCAGCGAAAATGCCCAGTCCAGCTGCGAGAGGAATCTTCCAGATCAACACGATCAGGATGGAAATCAGCACGCCGAGGAAGACCACGCCGATTCCCATCAGATTCAGCGCTAATCCTTCTCGTTTCAAGGCGTTGAAAAAGCCCGGACCGACCTGGAGGCCGATGGCGTAGACGAACAAGATCAGGCCAAAATCTCGAACAAAACTCAGGATGGCCACGTCGGGGACCATCTGGAAATGGGCAAAAGCGATGCCGGTAAAAAGAGCCCCTCCGATGCCCAGTTTCATTCCGCCAACTTGGATGGCTCCCAACCCGAGACCCGTTGCTGCAACCAAAGAGAGAATGGCCACGGCATAGGCAACCTCCTGTCCCCCGGTCAGAAACCGCAATATGTCCGCCATAACCATAAGACTCGGATCTCCATTCGCCATAGGACCAGCATGTGGGCGGAGGCGGCAGGGTTGAAAGAGGCACGCGCCCGAAAGGGAGGAGAACCCTCCCCCTTTACCCCTTCGTTAACGACAGCAGGCGGCGATGGCCCAGAAATCCGCCACCTTCAGCGAAGCTCCCCCAATCAAGCCCCCATCCACATCCGCCAAGGCCAACAACTGTGCCGCATTGTCCGGCTTCATGGATCCGCCATAAAGAATCCGCGTTTTCCCAGCTTCCTCCGCTCCGATCATGGCCGCTAATGTGCTCCGAATGAAGGCGTGAACTTCCTGCGCCTGCTCCGGGGTCGCGACGCGTCCGGTGCCGATGGCCCAAACTGGCTCATAGGCAATGACCGTGTTGGCGGAGGTCGCTCCTGCTGGCAAGGAGCCGTTCAATTGCCTCTTGTTCACCGCAAGAGTCTGTCCCGCATCGCGCTCCGCCAAGGTCTCGCCAATGCACACAAGGACGATAAGACCTGCCCCAAGAGCGGCCTCGGCCTTGGCCTTCACCATGGCGTCGGTTTCGCCGTGATCGGTGCGGCGTTCGGAATGACCCACAATCACATAGCCGCATCCCGCATCCCGCAGCATCACCGGCGAAGTGTCCCCCGTGTGTGCTCCGGAAATCTTGGCATGGCAGTCTTGCCCACCAACGCCAACGCCAGAACCGGCAACCGCTTCGGCAACCGCAGCAAGAAGAGGGAGGGGCGGGCACACCACAACATCACAGGCGGCGTTGGGATCGGCTTGACGTTGGGCGGCTACGGCTTTCGCCAAGGCGATACCATCCGCCTTAAGGCCGTTCATCTTCCAGTTACCGGCGATCATTGGGCGTCTGCTCATGGGAGAGGCTTTCGTTATAGAGTCACGAGAGGCCTTCGGTATAGCATGCAAGGCGAAAGGGTCAAGGGGCTCTGAACCGTTGAAAGAGAAGGGGGTCCGGGGCATGGCCCCGGGCGGGGGGTGGGGCGGCAGCCCCGGCG
>JAVBJO010000135.1:0-10652 GCA_031546925.1 Rhodospirillaceae bacterium | reverse complement strand
ACAAAAAACCCCCGATTGTTTCGGGGGTTTTTTGTTGGGGGGTCGGGGGGGATGAGCCGTTTGGCTTGCGCCGGGGCTGCCGCCCCAAACCCCGCTTAGGGCGCGATGCCCGGACCCCCTTCTCTTTCATCGCAAGAGGCGCACTCCAAGCGCTATTCGGGCCAGCCTCCATCGGTAAGAAGTCTAAACGAAAGGCGTATTCCTTAGGCCTTGTGACGATACAGCCATAATCTCCGCATGGTTGCGCCCCTCCTATCCTCCTCGTATACTATTTTCTAGAAAGATTACAAAAATGTAATCAAAACTAAGAAAAAAACACAAGCAACGGAGGATATGTCAATGGAAAATTACAACCATCCCCAGAAAATAAGTAACCCTTTACCGTCTGAAACCGATCTTATTGAGGCTATTCAGGATAAGGCAAATGATTTAAGCCTCGATATTGCTGATATTTTCGGATTAATCGAAGACATCGACAATTTTGTGAAGCAACAAGAGACAGCTTTCTTAGAGTTAAGACGAATCTCCCATGAAATGGTCGAGGCCATTCGATCGATTGATGTCGCGGGGCGAGATACGCGCGACGCCACGCTTCGCGCCGGAGAACAGTCCTCGTCCTCGTTGCAAGAGATTGAGGGAGCCTTACGAGATGTCAACCGACTGATCGGCGAAGTGCAAGGCATTGAAAGCCAATTGGGGGGCTTGGATCAGGCATTGGGAAACGTTGGTTCCATGTCGCGTGGGATCCAAACCATTGCCCGCCAGACCAATCTTTTGGCGCTCAACGCTTCCATTGAGGCCGCCCGCGCGGGAGAGGCCGGGCGTGGCTTCGCCGTGGTGGCCACCGAGGTGAAGAGCCTGTCGCGAAAGACCTCGGACGTGACAGGGAGCATTGATCAGACCGTGGGGCGGTTGTCGAATTCGGTCTCGGGTTTGATCGAGAGCTCCACCGACGCTCTGGAAGTCGCCAATCGCACCTCAATCGGTGTGGGGCGTATCACCGAAGCCGTTGAGATCTTCAATCAAGCCATCGACACCGTGGAAACGCGAGTCGGCGATATTTCTGTCGCTGCAACGCAGTCTTTTAATCAATGCACCGATGTTATCCAGCGCATTGATTCCTTTTTCGATGGTCTCGCTTTGACCAGTAGCAATCTCAATCGTGCCGACCAGCGTCTGGCCTCGGCGCTAAATACCGCGGAAGATCTGCTGGAGGTCATCGCCTCGTCAGGACGTCAAACGAAGGATAGTTTGTTCATCTCCACCGCCATCGAAACCGCTCGGAAGGTGTCTGCTCTCTTTGAAACGGCGGTCAAAGACAATCGAATTTCCCTGGCCGCGTTGATGGATGGAAAATATGAACCGATCCCCAGAAGCAATCCTCAACAATTCATGACGGATTTCACACGGTTTACCGATCAAGTCCTTCCTCCTCTTCTGGAAGAGGCGTTGAACATCGATCCTCGCATGGTTTTCTGCATCGTGGCTGATAAAAATGGCTATGTCCCAACGCACAATCAAAAATTTTCCCATCCTCCTGGCACCGATCCTGTCTGGAACAACGCTCATTGCCGGAATCGGAGGATATTTAATGATCGCGTTGGCTTAAGAGCTGGACAAAATACGAAGCCCCATCTGCAACAAGCCTATCGCCGTGACATGGGGGGAGGAGAGTTCATTCCGATGAAAGACGTTTCCTCTCCCATCATCGTGTTAGGACATCATTGGGGTGGATTAAGGCTCGCCTATCGGAGTTAAAAGCGAAGGGGGGCCGGGCGATGCCCGAACCCCCCTTTTCGTTCATCGGAAGATAGGATTAGCCGTCCGCAACAATCTTGCTGAACAGCTCCGCCAGGATCCCCTCTGCGGCAGCGGCGGCCACCTGACACGTTCCGGCCTTGCGATGGCCTCCCCCCCCGTACTCCAGACACAGCATCCCGACATTGGTGCGCGACGTCCGGTTGATAATCGAGTGCCCAAGGGCAAACGCCACCGTATGCGTAAGAGAATTTCGCAAAACATAGATCGAGATATTACACTGCGGATAGACTGCATAAATCAGAAAACGATTCCCGGCATAAATGACTTCTTCATTGCTGGGATCAAAGACAACCAGGTTCTCATGAATTGTGCTGCACCGCTCGATCTGTGCCCTGAATTTATTGTGTTGGGAAAAATAAAGATCCGTTCTTTCTTTCACATCGGGGAGTTCAAGAATTTCGTCGATCGTATACAGGCGACAAGCCTCGATCAGCTCCATCATCAAGTTGTAATTGGAGATACGAAAATTGTGAAATCGCCCCAGTCCCGTCCGCGCATCCATAATATAATTGAGCAGCGTCCACCCCTGGGGGTTGAGGATTTCCTCCATCCCATAAGCAGCACTATCCGCGCGATCGACTTCCGCCATCATGGTATTCCAGGTGGCAGGGAAAACTGCGGGCCCGCCATAGTAATCATAAACAACGCGAGCCGCAGAGGGGGCCTTAGGATCAATAATTCGCTGCGGAGAGCTGGCAATACGAAAAATCTCTGACGCATGATGGTCAAAAGATAAATGCACACCGGGAACATAAGGCAAGTTGGTACTGATATCGTCTGGACCAATCTCAATTAAACCGTCTTGCATGTCTTTTGGATGGACAAACTTGATTGCATCAATAATGCCAAGTTGCCGTAATAAGACAGCACACACCAACCCATCGAAATCACTGCGCGTCACCAAGCGAAATTTCTGCGTCATGCCCGGAATTACCTTGCTTGCAGCGCCATGAAGAGGGGGGAGAGAGGGAGGCTGCCCATTCAAAACGTAGTAATTCTATAGCAGGTTATCCGGAAGAGCAACGTCTCGACCAAGCGGCTCTAACAGGAGTTTTAGCCACCGCTCCACGGCCTCCATATCCGCCCGCAAGGCCTCTCTTCGGTCGATCGCCTCGTAATCCGCGCCCCACTGCTCGATTTGGTAGCTTTCGTCCAATTGGGACAACTGGAATAGCCTCGCCGCGTCGATTCGCCCCTCGACCAGGGCTGCCGCCAGAATCACCGATCCGGCTGCTGGCGCAGCCGCCTGGAGCGCCGTCAACCGCCAAACATCATATCCATCCAGGAAGGTGGCCACCGCAGCAATCGCCGACGCGGGTTGCGGCACCGCCATAATCCCTTGAGTCACCACCAAGGCGGCCCCCATGGTCGCCTCGGCCCAATGGAGCAGAGGCTGCCAATGTTGGTTTTGGTGCTCTTGCAGATCCGGCGGAAACTCCGCCCGGTAGCACAGAAGATCGCTTGCGGCGTACTGCACCATTTGTCGCAGGATCTCGGCTCGATCCGGCCCGATCCGATCAAGCGCGGTGCTGGCAAGCTGCGTCAAGGGCATGGTTGCGGGACGGATGTGAGTTTTCTGACCCTGCCACTCGTCGGCCATGGCTTGGGCCAAGCCTTGCCAGGGGGCCAGCAGGGTCTTCCCCATGGGGGTCTTCACCGGACGCTGGTCGAGATGGACGGCAAAGCCGCCCTCTCCTTCGACCACGCTGACCTGTTTGTAAAAGCGCTTTGGCGTCCGCGTGAGCATGCCGGTCAATTGCGCCGGGGGGCCGACGCCGGGATGAAGCCGATCAAACGGTCGTTCCCTTCGTTATAGGGCTGGTTGTAACAACTGGGCCGCGCCAGGCTGGCGTAGCAATAAAGCTGTTCCGGCGGCGGCGGTGCACCGGGCCAATCCACACACCAAGCCCCCCCCCGATCCCGCTCCACCCGCACCACCGAACAATCCTGCCCGGTGATCCACGAGGCCACATGATCCCCCAAGGTTTTCTTGGTGGCCACCAAACTCATGATCTCCAGATTGCTGGTCATGGCAAGGAAGCCTGGCGGAGACGGCCCCAGCAGAAATCCCTTGGTCGGGTCGACCCAGACACAGCCCGAAACGGCCAAGACACCGATAAAACTGGTTATTTGACCGATAATTTTTCGCATGATGCCCATTCTCAGAGTCGTTCTGGTTCTCAGAGTCGTTCTGGCCCAAAGCCCCCTCAAGCGGTTACTTCAGATAATTCATCAGACTCAATTCTTTCATCTTGGCCAAGGACTGATAGCTGATTTGCAGCGCGCGTTGCTCATCGAGCAGCTTGGTCACGGCCTCGGTTGGGTCCGCGCCCTCTACAGCGATGATTCGCTTATCGAGGAAGTTCATATACTCGCGGTGGTCGTAGTTCTTGGTCAGGAGCATGCTGCGCGTCACCCCGACTTGGGCCTGGATGCGCTGGAGGTCGCCGACCTTTTCCGGTCCAAAGGGACCGGGGGTAAAGCTGCACTCCACGGCGTCTTGGGCGAGGAATACGGCCTGTGCCACACGCTCTTGGTGCGTATCCAGTCCCCCCGCACTTCCGAAGCTGCCCTGAGCGATGATTCCCATAGCCCGGAAGGCCTTTTCGAAGGCCGGGTCAGAGGCAAAAATCCCCAAGTCGATATCGCGAGCGGTATCCACCTGATGCTTCAAGGGCAAGTCATCGCCCTGGTACCAACTGGACGAAGACAAGGTCGCCGTGGCCGAGGTCTCTGCCGTGCCGATCTTGACGCTCTTAATCTCGACGGCTCCCGCCGTATTGGTGCCGATTTCGTAGCTGCCATTGTTGTTGGCAGTCCCAGAGACCGTGAACACCGTACCCACGGGAAGCGCCGCGAAGGCCGCAACATTTCCCGGCGTGATGGTGTCGGCCCCCGGCACGAAACTCAAGCCGCCTAAGGTCGCCGCATCAATGGTCGTCGTGTTCGGTGGAATACCATAGCTCACGGTAGCGGTGGTGGCGTTGCTGGCGGCGGTTTCGGTCGCCAGGGGTGACACGGTCAGGATCGTGTTGGTGGAATCCTTCGCGACGATGGTATAGGACTGATTGTTGGCGGCACTGGCTCCGGCCACGGTAATGCGGCTTCCCACCGCTACATTTTCAAACGGCGTTTGTGGCGCCGGCGGAGCTGGCGGAGTGGGCGGAGCGCTGGCGGTAATGGTGCCCGTAGCGGGATCAAAAGTCAGCGGCCCGGTGACCCGCACCGGATCAGAGACAAAATCCTGCATGTGAGCGTCCCGGGTCGTCGGATAGGTGGACGACGATCCGTTGTACATCCGTTGGAAATCCGCCAGTGTCCCCGCATCCATCTTAATGGGATCGGTCGAGGTGCGTCCTCCCGAGAACAGGTACTGTCCATTGACGTTGGAGCCCAGGTAGGATTTCAGATCCAGCATCGCCTGGAAGGCAAATTCTTGAATCTGATTTACGTCTTGCTGATTGATGTTTTGATTCTGCTGATAGCTCTTAAGCTGATCGCGGAAAGTCTTGATGGTTTTCTCGGCGGCCTCCATGGAAACACTTGTGGCTTCCAGTTTGGTTTCCGCATAGCTGTTGTTGGAGATGTACTTGTTCAGCGTGGCTTTTTGGTTCTCGAAGTTAACGGCCAAGTTGGTGTCCTTGCCGATTCCACTGTACTCCAGGGACTTCTTTTGCGTCGCCGCTTGAGTTTGCAGCATGTCCATCCGCGCCTGAATCATGTTCATGCGATAGGTGTACATCTGGCTGGCGCCGTAAGTTCCGATGCGAGTCATGTGCGCCCTCCCTTAGCGAACCATGTTGGTCAAAGTTTCTAACATTTCCTGAAGCACGGAGATAACCCGTGCCGCTGCGCTGTAAGCCTGTTGAAAGTCCATCATTTTGGCGACTTCTTCGTCCAAATTAACCCCACTTAAGGAGGCCTGCTGGAAGGTCAGGGATTTGCAGAGGTTCTCCTCGTACTCCAACTGAGTCTTCGATCGCCCGCCTTCCTGCGCCGACAAGGCCACTGTTGCGGCGGAGAACTCCGACAGGGTGTATTGCGCCGAATGCAGCCCACCCGAGGTCTCAAACGGCCGCTTGGCGTTCATGGCGGTGGCGAGATCCAACACGTTGCTGTTGTCCCCCACCGAGAGGTAATACCGTCCTACATCTGGGTTCCACTGCACTTCGCCTCGGCTGATTTTTTCTGGGGCCGCCTTGATGTCGTCGCGCACCTTGACATGGGCCGCGCTGTTGGTCGCGGCAGGCTGAAGGCCAAGTTCGCTCAACAAGGTCTTGCCCTGAGCATCGGGCCGGGCAGAGAGGAAAAGCTCGGTCCCGTCGGTCTGGCGGATGCGCAGGCGATAGCCCGACCCTTCCGGAACCACGGCGGCCTGCACATGCTGCTGAGGGGCCATATTCAGAGTTTGGCCGAAATCCAGCGGCGATCCACCGACCGCCCCACCCGAGGCCACGACCTCCAACGCCTTCCCGCCGCCTTCCAGGGGGCTCTCGGGGGTGGCGGTGTTGCGCACCCCTTGGGTAAAGCGCAGGCGCTCATAAGGCCCTTCGGTGACTTTTTCGACGGTGATCCCAGCGGCAGTAAGCTGCGGCTGGATCGCCGTCACCATGTCGTCCAGGGTGTAAGTTCCCGGAGGAACCACCGCCGTGGTGGTGGCACCATTGGTCTGACGGATGACGAAGTTGGTGGGGGTGGTGGTGGTCCAGGTCGCCCCGGCCGTCAAGGAGTCCGACTCGTTGGTATGAGTCTGGTTGTTGATGATCTTGGCGATGGTATCCAGCGAGGCCCCTTGAGGGATCTTCAGCGTGGTCCCAATCTGCCCACTCTGGTCATACACTTTCATCCACGAGGCCGAAGCGGTGGTGAACCCGCTCGGCAGAACGTCAGAGTCATAATTCGAGTTCGGCACACCGTTCACGAAGAAGTCATTCAGGCCAAAGAAATTACTGAAGCCTTGGACGGTTTGGTCCGCAACCGGGTTGCCATCGCTGCCGATCATCCCACTGGTATTGAAGATGATGGTGGCATCTTTGCTGGGCGCGCCCGAAACCGTTCCATTGACCGGCGGGATGGCCCCCACCAAAGACCCTTGATCGCGGAAGGTCAGCGCCACGCTGGGGCTGCCGGTATCCATGACCATCTTGCCTTGAGCGTCCAAGTTCACCCGGGCGCTGGTGTTTCCCTGGCTGCGGAGCCACCCTTCGATATGGGCGGAAACCTCATTAATGGTCCAGGCCTCATTTGCGCCCTGAGCGGTAAAATCTGCCGCATCGCGGGGCGCATCCCCCGGCAGGGAGGGAGTCGCCGTAAACGCGGTCTGCATCACTTCCCGCAGGGAGATTTTTCCGGTCTGATTGCCGCTGGGGTCGAAGGTCAACAGCATCACGTCCTGGTCAGGACTGCTCAACCGCATGGTCTGCTGCCGCGCCGCCGGTTGGCCCGCCTGCCACGCAAAAGTCCGAGAGCCCTCGTACTTGCTGGCCACATTGGGCAGACTGGTGCCACGATTGTGAACCTGGTTGATGGTGTCCTTCAACTGGGCGGTTAACTGGTCCAGATTGGCCTGCATGTCGGGAATGGACTTGTCGCGCAGGTCGATCAACGCCTTCAGTTTTCCATTGCCGATCATCGGCGTGAGGTCGGCGGTGCCACTATCGACGCTGATCTTGCCGAACTGCCCACCCGCAGCCGTCATCGAGCTGTTCACGATGCTCGACGGGGTGAAGTGCAAGTACTGGGGACTATCGTCCAACAGCAACTGCCCGCCCGTACCCGCGAAAACCGTCACGGAGCCGTCAAAACGGGTGTAATACTGGATATCCATATTCTCGGACAGCTCGGTCAACGCTTGGTCCCGTTGGTCTTCCAGTTCGGATGTTCCTGTGGAAATCGCCGAGTGCTTCACGATCTGCAAATTCAGTTCATGAATGCGCTTGAGGGCACTATTAATGTCCTCCACGGAGCTGGCGATATCCTGATCGGCCTGGGCGCGGAGTCCCTGCAACTGATCGGTCATGAAGTTGAGGTTATCGGCCACGTCTTGGCCGCTTTGCATGGTGCTCCACTGGGTGGCGGCGGAACTGGCATCGCCGGACAGGGTGGTGAAGGCCTGCGCCAGCTCACTAACCTTGTGGGCGATAGAGTTGCCACTGCCCACTTCGCCGAACAACTGATCGATACGCGGGAAATAGTTCTGTTGCACCTGAAGCTTGGCGACGGATCCGCTTTGGCGACGGATGTCCTTCAGCAACCCTTCGTTCACCACGCGGGTGATGTTTCCAACGCGAACGCCGGACCCCGCACCATTGAGAACCACGGATTCCTGGTTCATCACCTTGCGGCTGTAGCCGGTGGTGTTGAGGTTCGAGACGTTCTGGGCCACCACGTCCAAGCCGCGTTGGCTGGTTTGGAGTCCCGAAAGCGCTGTACTCAGTCCGGCAGTTAACGACATTTTTTCTTCTCCCGCCTCTTTAACGTCAGAGCGTCCGATTGAAGGTCAGTGAATTCCGCTCGCCATTGGACGTACCCTCGAAGTCGCCTGCGGGGGTATAATTGGTTGTCCCAAGGGTCGCGGATCGAACGGCGGAGGCCACGGCATCCATCACGCGATCATAGGCCTCCATCTCCGCCTTCAATCGACTGGCGTTTTCTTCCACCAGGCTTTTCAAACGCACCCCCCAGCTCATCAACTCTTCTCTTTGTTCCGGTGCCAGCAGGGCATCGGCGGATTCTGGAGCATCGGCCATGGTGGCCACGGCTTGTCCATAAATCCGCGCCAAGGCGGCCTTATTGTCGGCCAATTCGCGCACGACCTCTGTTTCGTGGTGGGCGAGGGCGTCGTTTTCGTATTCCAGCAGCTCACACAAATGAGTGCAGGCCCATACGATATCGTCGAAAGGAATGGCTAAATCGTCGCTCATCGCTCGACCTCCTGGTGGGAAAGCAGAACACGGCTGATCTGATCGGCCAAGCCGATGCCTTTACCGCGGCTCGCGAGCATTTTGCCATATTCTTCGAGCAACATGGGACGAAACATTGCCTCGGCATGTCCGCCCCCGAACAAACCGTTTTCTTGATCCAGGCCGGTGAACATGTGCGTCATCATTTGGGTAATGAACATCGCCTCGAATTTCTTGGCGGTGGCCTTGGCCTGCTCGGGCGTGGGGGCCGGCGCCCCCCCAATGGGCTTGGGCGCGCTGATGGCCATTTGGGTGGCGGCGGAGACGGGGAGGTCGTTGCTGCTCATCACATGATCTCGATATCGGCCTGGAGTGCCCCAGAGGCCTTGACTGCCTGAAGGATCGAAATCATGTCCCGCGGCCCAATTCCTAAGGAATTCAACCCATTGACCATTTCCTGCAAGGTCACCCCATGGGGCAACACCGCCAGCTTCTTCTGTCCGCCATCATCAATCTCGATATCGGTGCGTGGGACCACGGTGGTCTCCCCGCCCGAGGAGAAGGGAGACGGCTGCGACACTTGAGGCGTTTCGGTGATGCGGATGGTCAGTTGGCCTTGGGCGATGGCCACCGTGCTGATGCGCACGTTTTCGCCCATGACGATGGTGCCACTGGATTCGTCAATGACGATCTTGGCGATCTGGTCGGGGTCCACGCGCAATTGTTCGATATCGGTCAGCATACCCACCACGTTGCCGCGATAATCCAACGGCACGGTCATCTGGACGGTTCCCGGATCGGTGGGGGTGGCGACTTGGGTGCCCAGGAAGGCGTTGACCGCCTGAGCGATGCGCCGTGCTGTGGTCAGGTCGGGATTGCGAAGGGTGAGACGAACGGTCTCCAGGTGCCCCATTTCGAATGGCAGTTCCCGCTCGATGATGGCCCCGTTGGCGATTTTTCCGGTGGTGGGAACGCCCCGGGTCACGGTGGAGGCCGCCCCAGAGGCGGTAATGCCCACGCCGGCGACGCCCCCTTGAGCCACGGCATAGACCTCGCCATCGGCCCCCAACAGCGGAGTCACCAGCAACGTCCCGCCCAACAAGCTTTTGGAGTCGCCAAGGGCTGCGACGGACACATCGACACGCGTCCCCTGCCTTCCGAACGGCGGCAGGGTCGAGGTCACCATCACGGCGGCGATATTCTTCGGCTTCAGCGAGGCGATGGTGCCGCCCTGACTGCGGATATTGACTCCCATGCGCTCCAACATCCCCACCAGGGACTCTTTGACGAAGGGGGTGTTGGTCAGATCGTCTCCGGTCCCATTGAGACCGACGACGAGGCCATATCCCACCAGCATGTTGTCTCGAATACCTTCGAAGTCGGCGATATCCTTGATGCGCGATGCCGCCTCAGCCCCTTGGGGGAGGGACGACAGGGTCACGACGACCAACCCCGCGGCCAGCGTGACGGCACGGAAAGAGGTGGCGAAGAAGGAGGCGACTCGGGTCATGATTTCCTCGAAGGGCGGGATCGTCACACGCTTACGCCAAGCCCCCTGCGAAGAGCGTGCCACTGGGGAAAAAACAGTCATATCAAGCCATTGCCGGGGGAACAAGGGAGGGAACGTTGCGTTTTGCTCGGCAGGAACGGCTTCGTGGGGCAAATTTTGCCGGGTTTGGCGCGTCCCTTCTTGATGAAAGAAATGGGGGTCGGGGGTATCGCCCCGGGCGGGGTATGGGGCGGCAGCCCCGTAGAGTCGACCAGCCCCCCCCCTGATGCGGAGAGCTTTGCCCCGCCCCTTCGGTACCATCTTGGGATTTGTCCCGAAATGCGGGAGCGAGGGCGGGGCAAAGCTCTCGCATCAGGGGGGGGCTGGTCGACTCTACGGGGCTGCCGCCCCATACCCCGCGCGGGGGGGGGCCCCCGGCC
>JAVBJO010000156.1:0-11808 GCA_031546925.1 Rhodospirillaceae bacterium | reverse complement strand
CTTGCGCCGGGGCTGCCGCCCCAACCCCCGCCCGGGGCGATGCCCCGGACCCCCTTCTTTTTCACCGCAAAAGGGGGGTTAGCTTTCCTGCTTCACGCACTTATAGATCACACCACCGATGGCCCCTCCCACCAAGGGAGCCACCCAGAAGACCCACAACTGCTTCAGCGCCTCGGCCCCGGCGAATAGAGCCGGACCAGTGCTGCGCGCGGGATTAACCGAGGTGTTGGTGATGGGAATGGAAATCAGGTGGATCAAGGTCAGCGCCAGTCCAATGGCGATGGGCGCAAACCCAGCGGGAACCTTGGGACTGGTGGAGCCCAGGATGATGATCAGGAACAGGGCGGTCATCACCACCTCGCAGAGCAACGCCGAGGTCAGATTGTATTTCTGCGGCGATAATTCGCCAAAGCCGTTGGCGGCGAATGTGGCAGTGGACAGATCAACCCCAGCCTTGCCACTGAGAATAAGATAGATAATCGCGGTGGCGGCGATGGCACCTGCGACTTGTGCGACAGCGTAGAAGGGCCACTCTTTCCAGGGGAAGCGTCCTGCCACGGCCAGACCTAAAGACACGGCAGGATTGAAGTGTCCGCCAGAGATCGGCCCCATGGCGTAAGCCATGGTCAACACCGTGAGGCCAAACGCCAAGGAGACTCCCGCCCATGCGATCCCCACCTGAGGCACGCCAGCGGCGAAGACCGCGCTCCCGCATCCTCCGAGAACCAACCAAAAGGTGCCGATGAACTCGGCGAGGTATTTCTTCATCTGATTTTCTCCATTTCTCTAGAGCACATGAAACCCGAGGAGCCCAATCAGGATCGCCCCAAAGGGGATGAGACAGGCGGCGACATAAAGACGCAAAGCACGGAAAATATCAACGGCACGCGCACGGGCCGAACCTCGGCCAATCCATTTTGCCTCCACCGTCAATCCGGGATAGCGACGCGGCCCCCCCAGGGCAAGGTTTAGGGCACCAGCCATGGCCGCCTCGGGCCATCCGGCGTTGGGGCTATCGTGATGTCGAGCATCGGTCCCCATGGTGCGCAACGCCGCAAGCGGCCTCATCTTGGGCAGGGCCGTCGCTGCCAGAGCGAGGAGCAACCCCGCAATCCGGGCCGGAAAAAAATTCAGCCCGTCATCCAGCCGCGCCGAGGCCCACCCAAACGCGAGGTACTTCTCGTTGCGATACCCCACCATGCTGTCCAAGGTGTTGACCGCCTTGTAGAACAAAAGTCCCGGCAGCCCCAGGAGCAGGTACCAGAAAAGAGGCGCGATCACGCCATCGGAGAAGTTTTCAGCCAGACTTTCAAGGGCGGCCCGCGCCACGCCATGCGCATCCAAACTTTGCGGATCACGGCCAACGATGCGCCCTACGACCTGCCGCGCCTGTTCGAGGCCGTGCTCCCGCAACGCCTGAGCAACGGCCTTCACATGCTCAAACAAACTCCGTTGAGCGAGAAGTGTTCCGACGATGAAGACTTCCAGGAGCCATCCTTGAGAAAAGGCCCTGGCCAACAGCGTGCACGCTCCTCCGGCCAGAGCGGCGCTTCCCCCCACGAAGATCACCAAGATGACGCCGCGCATCCGGCGCGTGGCGCTGGTATAGACGGGCTTGTTCAAACGGCGGTCCAAGGCGTCGATCAAGCGTCCGATGAGGACAACCGGATGCGGCACAAAGCGAAACAGCCACGGCATATCGCCTAAGGCGGCATCCAAGGCCATCGCGAGAAGCAACAGCAGTGGCCGATCCGCAGCGTTGCCAAAGAAGAAGCTAAGAGGGCTCATGATGGCGCTAGAGTGCCTGGGCGGATTTCCGATGGCAACCCTTAAGCAGGCTCGAACCCGGGAGAAAAAAAAGGCAGGCCTCCGCGCCACTGCTTCGGCCTTGACCTGTCCGCAGAGCCGGTTCATTTCTCTATGCCAGAAGCCCTCCATGACCCCAAGGAAAAATCCCTCCCATGCTCGATCAACTCGTTTTCAATCAAGAGGGCCTGATTCCCGCCATTGCCCAGCAATGGGACACCGGCGAGGTGCTCATGATGGCCTGGATGAACCGCGAGGCCGTCGAGGAAACCCTGCGCACCAAGCAGGTCTGCTATTGGTCACGCTCCCGCAGCGCTCTGTGGCGCAAGGGGGAGACTTCGGGCCAAAGGCAGGAATTACGGGATTTCCTGTTTGATTGCGATGGCGACACCGTGTTGCTCAAGGTCGATCAATTGGGCGTCGCTTGCCACACCGGGCGGCGGAGTTGCTTTTTCACCGCTCTGCGTCCCGAAGGCCCCGTCGAGGTCCAAGCCGTTCAGGTGTCCCCAGAGGAGCTTTACGGATCATGAATATCTTCCCCGTCACAGTGCTGACCGGCTTTCTCGGCAGTGGCAAGACCACCCTGCTCAACCATCTGCTGTCCCAGCCGGGAATGGCGCAGACGGCGGTGCTCATCAACGAGTTCGGGGAGATTGGGCTCGACCATCTTCTGGTGCGGCACGTGGCCGACGACATCGTGCTGCTCAACTCGGGGTGCCTGTGCTGCACCGTGCGGGGCGACATGATCAAGGCCCTGCGGGAGCTTTATTTCAAACGGGTGGAAGGGACCGTGCCGGAGTTTACCCGCATCGTTATCGAAACGACGGGATTGGCCGATCCGGCCCCTATTCTCCATACCCTGATGACCGATCCTTTGTTGTCCAGCATTTATCGTCTGGATGGCATCGTCACCACGGTGGACGCCGTCCATGGCGGGAGAGCGCTCGATCAATACGAGGAAGCGATCAAGCAAGCCGCCGTGGCTGATCGCTTGATCCTGACCAAAACCGATCTCGCGGGGTACGAGCAAACCGAGGTTCTCCACGCCCGACTGCGGACGCTCAATCCCGCCGCTCCGATCTTGCGCGCCATCAACGGCGCGGTCGCTCCGTCGGCGATCCTGGAAGCGGGGTTGTTCAACGATCGCGATAAAATACCCGACGTGCGCAAATGGCTGAACACCGAGGCCTATACCGCAGCCCATGCGGGGCACCACCCCCATACTCACGATGTAAATCGACACGATGCCCGCGTGCAAGCCTTCGCCTTTATCCAGGAAACGCCGGTGACGTGGCCCGCGTTGGCTTTTGGACTGGAAACCTTGATCGCTCAGCATGGGGAGCAGGTGTTGCGGATGAAGGGGATCGTGCACGTGGCTGGCTCGGACCGGCCCTTGGCCATCCATGGGATTCAACACGTTTTACACCCTCCCGCCGAGTTGGACGGCTGGCCCGACGACGACCACCGGACGCGCATCGTCTTCATTACCCGTGACCTCTCCCGGCAGATCGTCGAGCGGTTTCTGCAACGACCGCTTTCCAACACTTTACTTTGAGGGGCGTTCCCATTAACAATAGAGCCAGAAAGGTTATCTGTGATTCGCTGGGCCTCAGCGGCCACGGCACAACATTAGAGATCGCTTGCTAAACGTCGGAGACGTTGAGGGAAAAACGTCAAAGACGTTGAGGGGGATATCATCGCTCAGCACGTCGTCGTTCCCTCGGGAAGGGAAAAGTCTTTCTCGGTTGATGAAATCATTGTCAGCAAGACAGATCTAAGGGGGCGTATCCTGTACGCCAACGACGTTTTCATCAAGGTGAGTGGATACTCCGAAAAGGAGTTGCTCGGCCAGCCTCATTCTATCGTTCGTCACCCCGAGATGCCGCGATGCGTCTTCAAATTGTTATGGGATGTCATCCAGGGTGAGAAGGAAATCTTCGCCTATGTCAACAACATGGGGAAGAATGGCGATAACTACTGGGTTTTTACCCATGTGACGCCAAGTTATAATCTGAATGGGGAAATGATTGGCTATCACTCCAACAGACGCGTCCCCAAGCAATCCGTCGTAAGTGTGGTTAAACCTGTTTACCAAGAATTGTGTCGGATCGAACGAGGGTTTCCTGATCCTAAGGCTGGGATGGCGGCCTCGACCAATGCTTTGCTGGAAACGATCACTGGTGGAGGGTTCTCGTCTTACGACGAGTTTATCTTTGCCCTCACCAATGCCTCGGACGAGAAAGCCACGGAGAAACGGTGATGCGGCACTCCCTGTACAAACAGGTTTTTTGGATGCTCTGCATCCTGTTGTTGCCTCCCGGTTTCGTGATTGCCGGGGTAATCGTTGGATTGTGGGACGGGTATGCTGGGATTGCCACCTTCCACAAGACGGTCCTTATCTCTGCCGGGATCTTCTTTTGCGTGGGAACCTTCGTCGCCCTTCGGGTGGCCTATTCCCTCCTGGAGGTCGTGCGGCAGTTGACCTTAGGGGAGGATGTGCTCCATCGCGTGGCCAATGGCGAACTCAATGCGCGGGTCGTCGGCATTGATCTTGAGGGGCAGGTGGGCATGTTGCTGCGCAACATCAACCGCGTGCTTGATCTCACCGAGGCCTTCTGTAAAGAATCCTACGCAGCCATCGATTCCGCCAATCAACGGCGGTACTATCGCCGCATCATCACCACCGGCCTGCGCGGCGAGTTCGTTCATTTCGCCGAGGCGGTCAATAATTCTCTGACTTTGATGAAAGAACGCGATAGAGAATTCATTGCGTTTGCCAATCAGCATGTTAAGTCCGTTGCAACGGCGGTGTCGGAGGCTTCCAAGGACTTGGAGATGTCTTCCGCAGCGGTGTCCACTCAGGCAAACGACACAACCCGGAAGGCCGCTGCTGTGGCTGCCGCCGCTGAACACGCTTCAGTCAATGTTCAAGCCGTTGCCGTCGCCATTAAGGAATTTGCCGCTTCCGCCGAGGACATCCGACAACAAATCGGGCGCTCCGCCGATGTTACCGCTGCCGTGGCCAATACCGCCTCCACCGTGCGCGGACTGGGGGAGGCTGCCGCTAAAATCGGCACCATCGTCGGCTTGATCAGCGAAATTGCCGGGCAGACCAATCTCCTCTCCCTGAACGCCAGCATCGAAGCGGCTCGGGCGGGGGAGGCGGGGAGGGGCTTTGCCATTGTCGCCGGAGAAATCAAGCACCTCGCTACTCAAACCGCAACGGCGACCAGTGATATCGCCTCGCAAGTCCAACACATCCAAGCCGTGGCTGAGGACGCGGTGACCGCGATCCGAGATATCTCCCGAGCGGTTCAAATCATCGAAGAGTCCTCCGCCTTGGTGGTGAGCAGCATCGATCAACAAAATACCGCAACCAATGAAATCGCGCGGAACATTACCGAGGCGGCATCGAGCGCCTCTGCCGTGTCGGCGGAGATCCTCGCGGTGCAGGAGATTGCTCAGAAAACCACCGCCAGCATACGGGGGATGACGCAATCCGTGTCGGAGCTGGCAGAGCAGTCCGGGACATTGTCGGGACAGGTGGAGGTGTTTATCCAGCAGATTGCCTCGCCGGGATAAAAGAGAGGGGCAACCACCCCCTGGTTCTCCTTTGTCGCGCGACTCGCCACTTGTGCCCCATTGGGGTTGCTTGCTAATGTCCTGATCCATCTACCGCTTCACCCCAGCCCGAGACCCATTCATCATGTTCAAGGGATCCATCACTGCCCTCGTTACGCCCTTCTCCGCCAACGGTCAGGTTGATGAGAAGGCTTTCCAGGACTTTGTCGCCTGGCAAATCGCCCAGGGCACCCATGGCGTCGTTCCCTGCGGAACCACGGGAGAGTCTCCCACCCTCTCCCACGAGGAACATAATCGGGTTGTCTCCCTCTGTGTGGAGGTAGCCAAGGGACGCATTCCGGTGATCGCCGGGACGGGCTCCAACTCCACCGAGGAGGCGATCTACCTGACCCGCCATGCGAAAGAAGCGGGGGCAGATGCGGCCCTCGTAGTGGCGCCGTACTACAACAAGCCGAGCCAAGAGGGGTTGTTCCGGCATTACGAGGCGATTGCTCGGGCGGTGGATCTGCCGCTTATTGTTTACAACATCCCGGGACGCTCGATTGTTGATATTTCCGTCGAGACCTTCGTCCGTTTGGCACAACTTCCGGCGATTGTCGGGATCAAGGATGCGACGGCAGATTTAGCCCGTCCCTTGCGCCTCCGCGCCATGGTGGGGGAGCGGTTTGCCCATCTGTCGGGAGAGGATGCCACGGTCACGGCCTTTCTCGCCCAAGGGGGCGTTGGGTGTATCTCGGTGACGTCGAATATCGCTCCGGCGGCGTGTGCGCAGCTGCATGAGGCCTGGCGGAAAGGAGATCTGGAGACCTGCTTTGCGCTCCGGGATCGCTTGATGCTTCTTCATGATGCCATGTTCTGCGAGACCAGTCCGGCACCGGTCAAGTATGCGGCGCATTTGTTAGGCAAGATGCGCCCCTCCCTGCGCTTGCCCCTGGTGGAGGCGTCGGACGGTGCACGCAAGAAGGTGGAAGCCGCCATGCGAGGCGCTGGCGTCCTCTAGCCGGAGACGGAGGGGCAGGGCCCCTCCCTCCTCTTGCGGAAAAGAGCTTGATTTCCCCGAGCAATCCGAGGAAAAACGGCTCCATGAGCTCGATTTCCCAGGAATTAACCCTCCGTCGTACCTTTGCCATCATTTCCCATCCGGATGCCGGCAAAACCACCCTGACCGAAAAGCTGCTGATGTTTGGCGGAGCCATTCAGATGGCGGGAGCCGTTCGTGCGCGGGGCGAGCAGCGACGAACCCGCTCGGATTGGATGGCCATCGAAAAGGCGAGGGGAATTTCGGTCTCGGCCTCGGTGATGACGTTCGAGCATGACGGGCTGACCTATAACCTGCTCGACACCCCTGGGCACGAGGACTTTTCCGAGGACACCTATCGGACTCTGACGGCGGTGGATTCCGCCATCATGGTGTTGGACGCGGCAAAGGGAATCGAAACCCAGACCCAAAAGCTGTTCGAGGTCTGTCGTCTGCGCGATATGCCCATCATCACCTTCATCAACAAGGTCGATCGCGAAGGACGAGAGCCCATCGATCTTCTCGATGAGGTGGAAAAGAAACTTGCGTTGGATGTTTGTCCGGTCACCTGGCCCATTGGGATGGGGCGCGACCTCAAGGGGGTGTATGACCTGGTCCACGATCGCGTCATCCTGTTCGATCCCGGTCGCGGCGATCACATTGCGGAAATCGCCGTGGAGGCCTCTTTGGAGGACGAAACCCTGGACCAAACCGTCGGACACGAAGCGGCCCAGCGGCTGCGCGAGGATGTGGAGCTGGTCCGGGGAGGCTATCCGTCCTTTGACATTGACGCCTTCCGTGCGGGACATTTGACCCCCGTGTTCTTTGGGAGCGCTCTTAAAACCTTCGGTGTCGCCCAATTGCTGCAAGGGGTGGGAACGCTTGTTCCTCCCCCCCGAGACCGCCAAGCCAATACGCGAACGGTCGCCCCCGAGGAGGAAAAAGTCAGCGGCTTCGTCTTCAAGATCCAAGCCAATATGGATCCTAACCACCGAGATCGAATCGCCTTTTTCCGCATCTGCTCGGGGCGATTCCAGCGGGGGATGAGGCTGACGCATGTTCGTTCGGGAAAAACCATGGCCGTCCATAGCCCAGTCTTTTTCCTCGCCCAAAGTCGGGAACTCGCCGAGGAGGCTTTTCCCGGCGATATCATGGGCATCCCCAACCACGGGCAATTGCGCATCGGCGATACCCTGTCCGAGGGTGAAAATCTCCATTTCCTTGGGATCCCCTCGTTTGCGCCCGAGGTGCTTCGCCGCGCGCGGCTGGATGATCCCATGAAGGCGAAACAACTGCGCAAAGCCCTGGACGATCTGGCCGAGGAGGGGGTCTCCCAGGTGTTTAAACCCCTGGACGGATCAAGCTGGATCGTTGGCGTGGTTGGGCCGTTGCAGTTTGATGTGCTCACCACCCGGATCGAGTCCGAATATGGCATTAAAGCCGGCTTCGAGGAGGGTGGATTCTCGACGGTGCGCTGGGTCTCGGCCGAGGAGAAAAGCACCCTGGAAAAGTTCATCCTCGCCAACAAAAGCAATATGGCAGAGGATCGAGAAGGGCAAATGATCTACTTGGCCCGGAATGCATGGCAGTTGGGGCGGGCGGAGCAGGATTTTCCCGGGGTAAAGTTTGCGGCAACACGAGAGCAGCACTAGGGCACGTTGTGATGTGCACCCCTCTCATCACAAAGGACTCTGGGGGTGAAAACCTGGGGAGTGTGCCGTTAACGGTATTAAAAGACCGTGAGCGGCACACTCCCCAGCGTCTTAAAGACCACATTAAATTTCAGTTCGAACCCTGACTCAAAATCTCGATCACTGGTGTAACGCTGCCGGGCTCGGGTCACCAGGGCGAAGCATTCGTCTTCGTAAGATACGTTTGCATCCCACCCCAATAGCCCCCCGTTATTGGAGAGATCATGGCTGATATTTCCTCCAGCGGACCAGTTCTCGGTAAGAGCAGACTGGAGTCCGTAAGAAAGGTATTCGCGTCGAGGAAAGACTTCTTCGCCCTCGGTGCTTTCAGACAGCTTCAAATAACTGACTCTGGCTCGCAATGGTTTGTCTCCTAGGGTCAGGCTATTTTCGCTACGCTGTAGTTCTCCAGTTTTACGATCGAGTCGTGCACGGTTGCGCAAGGAGAGGAAGGGGGATGGCATGACATCGAAACTTCCAACGTAATCAGAAAGGCGTCCATCGAAGCCGTGACCTTGGTTAAAGGTGTCGTCAAGGTGAGCCCGCCAGCCCTGAGCAACCGAGGCGCGAACACTTCCGCCAGCGGGGTAGGCCGTCCAGTGGAGGCCATAAGCGCCCCGCAGCCCCCCTTCAACCCGGTCATAGCCCGGGAGGCGGTTGGCACGAAAGACATTGGCTTCGTCGAGTTCAAAGCCGATGGAGTCTTCATCGGGAATTGTTTTGGGATTTCCACCGATGGGGCTGGCGGCAATCATGATTTCGGGCTCGATGGTTTGAACGAGGCCGGTATCCTTGATGAACGGGAGCCGCCAATTGAAAGCCACTTGGGGCAGAGCGCGCCCGGTGGTTGCATCGCTTTGACCGTCCTCCAGGTCCCCCGAAGCATAGCCGTCGCCCCGCAGAGAGGTGGTAAGGGTCATGTGATCCCCCAACGGGCCATGGAGCGGCAAAGTCCATCCCATGGTCGAGGTGATTCGTGTCGCATCCACCCCTTCCCGACGTGTATAGGACAAGAAATCGCTTTGCAGATTCCAGTACCCACCGAGCCGAGAGGGGTCGCTGCGGTAGTCATAGGCGATATGCGGGAATACTAGAGGCGTGGTCGCCAGTCGATCTTGGTGACGCAATCCTTGAAAGGCGAACATTTCCGCCACGCCGTAACTATACTGTCCGAAGGCTTCAACGTAGGGACGGCTCGTCAACCAAGGCCTGCCCGCAGGGATGGGAAAGCCGTAGAGAGACATATAGGTTCCGTCGGAGGCTCTCTGGATCTGATATCCGGCGCGCCACATCTCGTCCAGATCGAACTCCCCGCGGGCATCCACGTGACCGCGTGGAGTCCCGCCGTCCCGGTTGGCGGTGATGCTGGCCGTGGTCAAGGTTTCGCCTTCTTGTCCCCTCCAGCGATGGGTTCCCGCCAAGACCACGCGCTCTAGAACCGAGTCGCCTCCGTCCCGAGCAGACGATTTGGGGGGAGAGACTTCGGGGAACAACAGTCGAGGCGAGAAGGTAAAGTCTTGATTGTCCTCAATCGCCCAAAAGTAGGGAATGGTGATGTTGGCCCCTAGATTCGACGACAATCCCGGCGTTGGAACCAAAAAGCCACTTTTGCGCTTCACGGTAGGGTCGGGATGGGACAGGTAGGGGGTGTAAAAGACCGGAAGCCCACCCAATTCGATCCACGCATTGTCGTATTCGACCATATGCTCCACTTGGTCGTGTTTGACGTGTTCGGCGTTGACCGTCCACAAGGGGGTGGCTTGAGGATCCTTTCGACAGGGCTCGCAGGCGGTGTAGCTGGCGTCATTGAAATCTGACATTGCGCCGCCGGTGCGCTGGCCGTCCTTGGCTTTTACCGTCGAACGATCAGAGAGTCGAAGCCGGATAACCTGAGCAACCCCCTCTTTCATATCCCCGGTCAACTCAGCGTAATCGGAGAAGGCAACATCGCCGGTCGTCTCGACCACCACAACGTTGCCCGAGGCGCTGATCACATCTTGCTTGATATTATAGCTGACGCTATCGGCGTACAAACTCCGGCCAGTTTCCTGAACGATCTCGACCTTTCCCTTAGCGGTAACGACATCGCGCTCCTTATCATGGATCATCTCGTTGGCAACCAGATGAACCGGCTCTTTCCCTGGCTCCAGAGCCGAAGTTTGTTTCCCAGAGGGTTTCGCCAAGGGCTTCCCTTGGGAGGGCAGAGGCGGCGGTGCCGTTGGAGTCTGCGCGGCACCTTCTGTCTTCTTCCGCGCAGCCACGGGGGCGGCGGACACTAAGGGCGAAGGGGCCTCGGTTTGGGTCGGAGTCATTATCTCCCACGCCGTACCCCACCCCCCGATATCCTCGGGAGAAAGGGCTCCAGCGGGAACGCTGGTCAGGGTAATCGCCAATCCAGCAAGAGGAAAAACCGAAAGAGAGCGCATGGACGGCATCACTCGCTGGAGCTAAGAGCGCTGCGGGAACGGCGAAAAAAACGCCAGTCGAAAAGCGCCCAAGCCCCCGCAATCAAAGGCAAAAGAGCGATCACATACATCAACGGAAGAAACAGCGGGCGAGAGGACGCCAAGTTGACAATCCCCAACCCCATAGCTTGAACGACAACCATAAGACCAACAATCTGTAAAATGAGAATCAACTGCCCTCTGCGATTGAAGGCTGCGGGAAGAAACAGGGCAAGAGCAATCATCGGCATGCCCAAGGCTCCCAAAGGGCCGGTCAACCGCTGATGCAGTTCAACCCGGGCTCGACGATAGCCTTCTTCTCCCAATTTGGCGGTATCCGCCGACAGAAGTTGATTCATGCTAAATTCTCGGACATCGCCACTCTGGTCTTTACTCTGATCCTTATTGGGCGTGATGTCTAGAGTATAGCTATCAAAATACAACACCGATAGCTCTCCTGTATTCCGAAGCAAGGATTGCCGACTTCCATTGCTCATGAGTACACGCGGTGTCCCATCGGTAAAAATCATCGTCCCGCGTTCGGCCATCATGGTGATGGTTTTTTCTTTGTTTCTGCTGTCGTGAATCAGAATCCCCAACAAGTCCCCATTGATATCCCGCTCCCGGATGTAGACGGTCAGATTCCGGTCAAGCTTGCTGAACGTCCCTTCCTGGAGCAACATCCCTCCAACATCATTGCGGATGCTCCACTGCATCTCGCGGAAGGTTCGGACAGACTGGGGAACCGCCCAGAGAGACAGAACGTAACCCAGGATGACCGCGCCCCCTCCCGCCAGCAAAGCCGGGCGCGCCAAGGCCCAATGCGACAAACCAATAGAGCGCATGACCACCAGCTCGCGGTCAGCATTCAGGCGGTTATAGGTGAAAAGCGTAACCCCGAACACGGATAAGGGGACAACCACGGATAATAAACCCGGCAGCAGTAAGCCCGTCAAGGTGAAGAAGGCTCCCGCCGAGACACCCTTGGTAACAATGAGCTCCACATAACGGAGCGATTGGGTTAGCCACAAAACGCACGCTAACCCAAGGGAGACGAATAGAACTCCCAGCACCAACTGGCGGAAGATATAGCGTGTTATTCCTGTCATGACGGACGGGAGTATAGGTGACTGGGCTATGGGGTCAAGGGGCCTCTGCCCCTTGCGGGGGTGTCGGGGGCGGCGCCCCTGACGAGGGCGTAAGCCCATCCAACCTCCCCCACCCCGACCCCCCAACAAAAAACCCCCGAAACAATCGGGGGTTTTTT
>JAVBJO010000025.1:0-7637 GCA_031546925.1 Rhodospirillaceae bacterium | reverse complement strand
CCCGTGCTTCGGGCGGTTCTTCGTCGGATTAAGTTTCGGGTTTCGGGTTGGAAGAACTTGGGCGTACCTCTGAGGATTGATGAATGGAAAGGGGGTCTGGGGCAATGGCCCCAGACCCCCTTTCCGTTCATCAATCCTCAGAGGTACGCCCTAGTTCTTCCAACCCGAAACCCGATACTTAATCCGACGAAGAACCGCCCGAAGCACGGGAATTTTATCGTAGACCTGCTCCCCCGCATCCCAGTGTTCGATATGCTCGACCACCTTCCCCTCGGCGTTGAAGCGCACTTCGCTAACGCCGTCGCAAATCCACGGCAACCCATGCCCCATGGTTTTGGGCCGACAGGTAAAATGCCAACGCAAGAAGCAAGTATCCCCATCACAAGCGCAATGGGTAAAGGTGAAACGCGGCGCATCCACACTCCCCAACATGAGGGAAAATGCACGTTTGACCTCGACCAAGCCGTGCGCATCCATAAAGGGATCATGGTAATGGATCTCGGGAGCCACGAACGCCTCCAGACGATTCAACCCCTTGGCATCTAAATTTGCCAAGAAGTCTCGCCAAGCATGTCCGTGGCTCAAGCTCATGATCAGGTTCCCTCTTGTGGGCTGCGGAAGCGCTTCCACCATGTGGCCGGAGGCCACGTCGCCAAGGCACGATAAGCCAAGAGCACGAACAGCAGGGCACCATAAAGCATCGGCTCCCTGATATCACTTTTGACCATCAGCCAGAAGTGAACCACCCCCAGAACGCCGATGACATAGACGGATTTGTGCAGGGACTTCCAGCGACGCCCCCCGACTCGTTTGATCATGGCGTCGGTGGAGGTGATCGCCAAGGGAATCATCAAGACCAGGGCAATCATGCCGAAAGTGATATAACGGCGTTTCAGAATATCCTTCCCCAGAGCCTCCCAGTCGAAGAACTGGTCAAGACCGACATAGGACGACACGTGCAAGCAGACGTAAAAAAAGGCGAACAGGCCCATCATCCGTCGGAACCGCCCAATCTGGGCCCATCCAGTGATCTTGCGCAATGGCGTGATAGCGAGTGTAATCAACAGAAAGCGGAGACCCCAATCGCCAAAGAAACGATTAAGCGTTTCGATGGGATTGACTCCCAAGTCATCTGTCATGATTCTTTGCGCCAACCACGCCAGTGGAAGGAGAGCCAGACAAAAAACTAAAATGCGGATTTTCTGATTCATCGGGAGTATCCACGACAGCAAAGGGTGTTCAATAGTTAAGGGAGCCCCCCCTTTCATCTTCCCTAGAAGTCTTTTTTGAGATCCATCCCACTATAAAGACTGGCAACATCGTCGTATCCGTTGAACATCAAGGTAGGACGACGGAAGAGACTGCCGATGCGCCGTTCCTTGGTTTGGCTCCAGCGGGGATGGTCAACGTTGGGATTGACGTTGGAATAAAAGCCATATTCGTCGTCTCCCGCCTTCATCCAAGTGGTTTGGGGTTGTTTTTCCACAAAGCGGATGCGAACGATGGACTTCGCCGACTTGAAGCCATACTTCCAAGGCAACGCCAAACGAAGGGGCGCGCCGTTCTGGGCCGGCAATTCTTTACCATACAACCCCACCACCAGGAAGGCGAGCGGATGCATGGCCTCGTCGATGCGTAGGCCTTCCAGGTAAGGCCACTCAAGCAACCGCGTCTTCAAGGCCGGCATCTGCTTCGGATCGGCCAGGGAGGTAAACTCGACGAATTTCGCCTTCGAGGTCGGCTCGAAACGTTTCAGCACCTCCGCCAGCGGAACACCAATCCACGGAATGACCATGGACCAGGCCTCGACGCAGCGCAGGCGATAGATCCGCTCCTCCAGCTGATGAGGCTTGATAAGATCCTCCAGGGAGACGGTACCAGGCTTCATGCACTCTCCTTCCACCGTGACCGCCCAAGGCGTGGTCTTCAAGCGGCTGGGAGCCAGGCGTGAGGGGCTCTCCTTATCCGAGGCAAATTCGGTGAAATTGTTGTAGGTGGTGATGGATTTGAACGAGGTCAGATCGTCATCGCCGGTTCCTTCTGCCGCCTTGGCGTAATCACCAATGGGTAAGGCCAGGCTCGCTTTGGGAAACAACGCGGCGGCGGCGGCTCCTGCTGCGCCCCAAGCCAGAAAATGACGACGATTGACATAAAGCTCCGGGGCGGTGACCTCGGACTCTCGGGTTAGGGGGGCGTGACGAATTAGCATACCGGTGAACCTCTTCCGTGGTCTGGTCTCAAAATGGTGATTCTCCTTGCAGGATGATGGTCCAGTAGGATCATGGCACAGCGAGAAAGGCCACAGGACGTCTCTTTCGAGGAGACAGCCTCTCTCTATTGAGGAACATAGGCGTTAAATTTGACCAAAAAAAGGCACCCTAAAATTAAGCCTAGCATTTTTGGATAGGGTCAAATCCTCTTGACCCCCACCCCATCCTATCATAATCTGCGGCCCTCTCCCGAGATCAACCACAACATATAGTGTTGTGGCGGATTTCCAAGCGTTGCACCTCCACCGGATAAAAAGGATCGGCCTATGCGCGTCGAGCGTCATTTCACCACCGAAGGACAGTCTCCTTATACGGGTATCGACTTTCGCATCACCGCCAGCGAGATCCGTAACCCCGATGGGACCATCGTGTTCTCCGCCAAGGGAATCGAGGTTCCAACCGACTGGTCCCAGGTGGCCTGTGATGTTCTGGCGCAGAAGTATTTCCGTCGGGCGGGGATTCCCACCTCTTTGCGCGTGGTGGACGAGCCGGGGGTGCCCGCTTGGCTGCGGCGACACGAGGCGGTTGGTTCTGACTCCATCGGCGAGACCAGTGCCAAGCAGGTGTTCGACCGTTTGGCGGGAACGTGGACCTATTGGGGCTGGAAAGAAGGCTATTTCGACTCCGAGGCCGATGCCCTGGCCTTCCGTGACGAGATGGTTTTCATGCTGGCACGGCAGATGGGAGCGCCGAACTCTCCCCAGTGGTTCAACACCGGGCTGCACTGGGCTTATGGCATTGATGGCCCCAGCCAGGGGCATTTCCATGTGGATCCCGTCAGTGGGCAGGCGGTTCGCTCGAACTCGGCCTACGAGCGGCCCCAACCCCACGCATGTTTCATCCAATCCATCGCCGATGATCTCGTCAACGAGGGCGGGATCATGGATCTTTGGGTGCGCGAGGCACGCTTGTTCAAATATGGCTCTGGCACCGGAACCAATTTCTCCAAGTTGCGCGGCGAAGGGGAAAAGCTCTCCGGTGGCGGCCGCTCTTCCGGCTTGATGAGCTTCCTCAAGATCGGCGACCGTGCGGCGGGAGCCATCAAATCCGGCGGCACCACGCGCCGCGCCGCCAAGATGGTGGTGGTGGACGTGGATCACCCCGATGTAGAAGCCTTCATCAACTGGAAAGTGATCGAGGAACAGAAAGTTGCCGCCCTGGTGGCGGGATCCAAGGCGACGAAAAAGGCTCTGACCGAGGTCATGGCAGCCTGCCAGGATGCCACCGTGGCGAAGGCGGATCGCCTGAACCCCCGTGCCAATCCTCGGCTGAAGAAGGCCATTCTGGCCGGACGCGCCGCCATGGTGCCGGAAAACTACATCCAACGGGTGATCCACCTCGCCGACCAAGGGTTCACCAGCATCGATTTCCCGGTGTTCGACGTGGACTGGGACTCCGAGG
Source organism: Rhodospirillaceae bacterium (assembly GCA_031546925.1). Lineage (GTDB taxonomy): Bacteria > Pseudomonadota > Alphaproteobacteria > Rhodospirillales > Magnetospirillaceae > Magnetospirillum. The sequence goes on along the minus strand of JAVBJO010000025.1, from coordinate 3,966 downwards.
CCTATTTGACGGTCTCCGGGCAGAACTCCAACAACACCGTGCGCGTCACCAACGACTTCCTCCAAGCGGTGCAAGCCGATCGAGATTGGGCGCTGAAATGGCGCTCCTCGGGGGAAGTGGCGCGGACGATGAAGGCACGAGATCTGTGGGAGCGCATCGGCGAGGCCGCTTGGGCCTGCGCCGATCCCGGCATCCAGTTCGACACCACCATCAACGAGTGGCACACCTGCCCGGCCTCGGGACGGATCAATGCCTCTAATCCGTGCTCGGAATATATGTTCCTGGACGATACGGCGTGCAATTTGGCCTCGTTGAACCTTGCCACCTTCCGCCATGCCGATGGTCGCTTCGATGTCGAACGTTTCCGTCACGCCTGCCGCCTGTGGACCATGGTGCTGGAAATCTCGGTGGTGATGGCCCAGTTCCCCAGCGAGATTATTGCCCGTCTGTCCTACGATTTCCGCACCCTGGGTCTGGGCTATGCCAACATCGGCGGTCTGTTGATGGCGGCAGGGCTTGGCTACGACAGCGACGCCGGGCGGGCCTTAGTGGCCGCGATCACCGCCTTGATGACCGGAGAGGCCTATGCCACCTCGGCGGAAATGGCGGCGGAAATGGGGGCGTTCGCCGGATACGCCGCGAACCGCAAGTCCATGCTGACGGTGATCCGCAACCATCGCCGCGCGGCTCTCGGAGAGCAGACCGGCTACGAAGGCCTTTCCATTCCCCCCGTCCCCTTGAAAGCGTCCGACTGCCCCGAGCCCATTGTGGCCGAGGCGGCGGTTGCGGCGTGGAATCGGGCCTTGAGCCTCGGCGAAGAGCATGGCTTTCGCAATGCCCAGGTGACGGTGGTCGCGCCCACGGGGACCATCGGCCTGGTCATGGACTGCGACACCACCGGAATCGAGCCGGATTTCGCTCTGGTCAAGTTCAAGAAGCTGGCCGGCGGCGGCTATTTCAAAATCATCAACCGCATGGTACCAGAGGCGCTACGCACGCTCGGCTACACCGAGGAGCAAGTCGGAGCCATCATTCGCTACGCCGTCGGACACGATAGCCTCCGCGATGCGCCGGGAATCAACCACGCGAAACTCCGCGCCAAGGGATTCGACGACGCAGCCTTGGAGCGGATGGAAAAAGCGCTCTCCAGCGCGTTCGACCTGCGCTTCGTGTTCAACCAGTACACCCTGGGAATAGCCTTCTGCGCCGATGTGCTCGGCATCTCCCGCCAGCAGTTGGACGAGCCCGATTTCGATATGCTGCCTCATTTGGGCTTCAGCCGTGAAGACATCTTCGCCGCCAATATCTGGCGTACCGGGACCATGACGCTGGAGGGGGCGCCGGGATTGAAGGATGCTCATCTGGCCGTGTTCGACTGTGCGAGCCCCTGTGGACGCATTGGAACCCGCTCCCTCTCAGCAGAGGGGCACATCCGCATGATGGCGGCGGCGCAACCCTTCCTCTCGGGGGCCATCTCTAAAACGGTCAACATGCCCAATAGCGCCTCGGTCGAGGACTGCAAGGCTGCCTATCTGCTCTCCTGGCAGTTGGGACTGAAAGCCAATGCCTTATACCGGGATGGAGCGAAACTCTCACAACCGCTCCAGGCCTCCCTGTTGGGAGAAGACGACGACCTCGGCGACGCTCCTCAGGCTGCCCGAGCGGAAATCATCGCCGAACGAATCGTCGAGCGCATCGTCGCCAGCCGACACAAACTGCCTCACCGCCGCAAGGGCTATACCCAGAAGGCTCTCATTGGGGGGCACAAGGTCTACGTGCGGACGGGCGAATACGATGATGGGAGACTGGGCGAAATCTTCATCGACATGCACAAGGAAGGTGCCGCCTTCCGCGCCATGATGAACAACTTCGCCATTTCCATCTCTATCGGACTCCAATACGGTGTTCCTCTGGAGGAATTTGTCGAAGCCTTTGTCTTTACCCGCTTCGAACCTCAAGGAATGGTCGAGGGCAACGAAGTCATCAAAATGGCCACCTCTATCCTTGACTACATCTTCCGGGAACTGGCCGTCAGCTACCTGGGAAGAACCGAACTCGCCCACGTGGAACCTGCGGATCTCATGCCCGATACCGTCGGGCGCGGCTCCAGCGAGCGGCAATTGCCCCTCAACGCCATGGTCGAAAGAGCAGCCTCGAAGGGCTATGTACGGTCGAGACTGGTCCTGGTGTCGGGGAATGGCGGTACCGTCAGTGATGTGGAAGATGTCGCCCCCGCCGCAGTCAAGGAAGCACGCATCACCCAAAGGCAGGCCGTGCGCATGAAAGGCTACGAGGGGGACCCCTGCCCTGAGTGCGGAAACCTGACCTTGGTGCGCAATGGAACCTGTTTGAAGTGTGATACGTGTGGGGGAACCACAGGCTGCTCATGATCCATGCGGCCTTCTCCCAAGACGCACCTTTGCGGGGAAACCCGCAAAGGTGGTGGTCGGGGAGTTGAAAGAGCCTACCTACGAAGGCTGTACAGTAGCCTTTAGGCTTTCGCCTTGGACATGCGCCACCGCCTCCCCAACCATAAACGAATCCAGGGTCGAGGGTCCACAAGGCGGAAATCGGCTGTGAACACAGCCGATGGAGGTAGAGGGCTTTCACCCCCTCAAGACCGCCAAACTTAGGACTGCCTCAGAAGGGAGCGTATCACGTTGAGCGAAAGGGTCAACTCCGTTGGCGTGGCTTAAGGGGCGTCATTGAAAGAAGGGAGTATCCCTGTTCTTTCCCCCATCGGCCCTATCCATCCGTCGAAAAAGACTAGCCATTGGAAGAAAAATCAGGCATCTCTATAGCTTCCTGAGATGGCTGCTTTCGTGGAATGTTGAAGTTTCTTTATCGACACTTGCGGTCCATCATTGCTCCCGCAATCGGGGCGGGAGCGGTGGTTTATTTCGCCTATCACACCGTGCAGGGGGAGCGCGGGCTGTTGGCGTGGATGAAGTTGAAGGTGGAAATCGCCGAGGCGGAACAGCACCTCATCCAGGTTTCCGCCGAACGGCAAGCGCTGGAGCGCCGGGTCAACCTTCTCCACCCCGAACATCTAGATCCCGATTTGCTGGAAGAAAGAGCCCGTGCCATGCTCAACATGGGACACGAGGGAGAGATCATCATCGTCGAGCGACCCTAAATTACCAGATTTGGCAAAAATCTCTTGCACGAGATACAAGAAAAAGCTCTACGATTAGCGTTGAAATCGGCATACTACGGTACGCCTTGGGGAACTCGGGAACGATCATGGATCATGCGAACGCCGCGCCACGAAAAGCGCACCGTACCGAAAGGGTAGAAGGACGTGCAACCGCCCTTCTCGAGGACTGCAATACCGCATTTCGCTCTTTCCTGGGCTTGGATGAGTTGGCGGAGAATCTCCGCATCCTCTCTCTCAACGCCGAACTGGCCGCCGGGCGCGCCGGGGAAAGGGGACGGGCCGTACGGGCGTTGACCCAGTATACCCGCGAGCTTGTTAACCGGTTGTCGCAAATCCGGGGGGAAATGTCTCAGATGCGTCGAAAGACCGAGGCACTCACCACCAAAATCTCAGAATGTCTGGCAAGCATGCAGGCTAACGGGGAAGAATCTGGTGCTTCCTCGCGGTCTCGCCAGTTAAAACCCCTTCTGGAGGATGTGGCTGCCCTTATCTCCATCGTTGAGGATCTCGCACGCCGAGCCCATGCGGTCGAAGAAGTGGTCAATCAATCGGATTCCATCGCAACCAATATCGCTATCGAAGCCGCCGCGGCCGGCGTTCATGAAAAAGAATTTCGCACGGTATCTGATACCATGCGGATTTATGTCGATGATCTCCGCAAGATGATTGAAGGGGCCTCGGATGCGGTGCGGAGCGCTCTGGAGAGAGGGGCTGTGTTGGCGCGCTTATAGGCGTTAAGAAAGAAGGGGGTCCGGGGCATCGCCCCGGGCGGGGGTTGGGGCGGCAGCCCTGGCGCAAGCCAAAAGCCC
>JAVBJO010000155.1:0-5518 GCA_031546925.1 Rhodospirillaceae bacterium | reverse complement strand
CCATTGCCCCGGACCCCCTTTTCTTTCACCGCATGAGGTCATTCCAATCGGTATTATCGACAAAATTCTAGCCTCATTCTTTGCAAAGAAAACGCTGTTCATTACGGACCATGCCATTTTTGATAGTTTGTGAGCTTGAGCATTGATAGCACTGAGGCATTTTTTGGAGCACGCATTGTGATATTGTAACGATACAGAATGCTAAGAGACCGTGGCCTCAATCAGTTTAAACGACGCGTCTCCCCCCACGTCTCGCCACGAGGAAAAGCACGCATCCAAATGGGCCTCGTAGGAGAGATGGCGGTTGGCGACCATCAAAAACCGCCCTCCCCGATGAAGAGCCGCCGCCGCCGTGGAAACGATCGCCTTGCCAAGGCCAAGATCTGTCGCCTTTCCCTGATGGAACGGTGGATTGCAGACGATCCAGTCGTAACGGCGTGGCAAAGGCTCCGCCGCTGCATCCTGCCACACCACCCGGGTCAGCGCCTGTTGTCGTTGGGTGAGCTCGCCCAGGTTCGCCCGAGCCGCCTCGACCGCCAGTCCCTCCGCCTCGATAAGATCGAGGGCGTCAAGGTGAGGACAAACCTCCAGAAGCTGCAGGCCGAGATAGCCCCAGCCCGCGCCCACATCGGCCACGTGGCCACGGATCTGCTCCCGGTGAGCTGCCAGATATTCGGCCAGCAGCCGAGACCCCTGATCCACCTTGTCCCACCCGTAGACTCCCGGACGAGAGAAGCGTCCGTCCAAAGCCGCCACCGGCTGTAACGCTCCTGCGGCGAGCCACCCGGTCATGGGCTCAACCAGCCCTCGCTCTTCAGGAGGACGGCGGACCCAAAACACCCGCCCATGATGCTTGGAGGCACTGATGCCCCCCTCGACCGCCTTGCCCAAGGCGCGGATGAGGCTCGCCGCTCCGGTGTCGTTGCTCCCCGCGCAAACGAGGAGCCCCCCGGGAGCCAACAGAGTCCACGCTCGGGCCAGGTTGGCCAACGTCTCGCCGCGATGCTTGGTGAAAGCGCACAACACCACCCGAGCCGTGCCCTCGACGATCCGGGGGGTGGTTTTGAAGCCTTGCCGCACCAGGGCATCATGGGTGGGCTTGAAGCTTTGTTCGCACACGAGGGCACGACGCCACGCCTCCCAAACCGGGTCGGGCGTGGCACGGAGGAAGAAAATCTGATCTTCCTCGGTGGGGAGAGCCTCGCCCTCTGCCAGAAAAGGATGGAGAAGAAGCGTCATTCTGCCCCGTGCAGAACCTTTTTCACCACATGACCCCGCAGGCGGAAAGCATCGGGCATGCCCTTACCCAGAAGAGGTCGCAAATACATTCGAAAGGCATCGGTGACGTCGGTTCCGTTATCGGCGATGAAGATGTCCTCCATGGTCCGAGTCTTGCCCGCCACCGCATCAAGGGGAACAAGCTTGTAATCCACGGAATAAAATCCCGTCCGCTGGATGGTGACGGAGCCGTCTTGCTGTCCCCACATGGCGAATTGGACGGCCTTTTCGCCGACCTCGCGCGCCTCCCCTTGATCGACGTTGGAGACGCAGCCCACGAACGAGCGCTGGAGGTATCCAAAGGTATCGCCTCGGACCCGTTTGATGGCAAGACTGTCGCGGATCTTCTGGCACAACAGATCCCCCAACGCCCCCGTTCCGGAAAGTTGGATATTACCGTGATCGTCACGCTCTTCCTTGTGGGCAAGCTGCTGAGCGATGAGCTTGCCATTGGGATCGTGAATCCCCTCGGAGACGGCGATAACGCAGCGCCCATAGGTATCCATAGTCGCCTTGACGTCGGAGAGAAATTTGTCGACGACGAAGGTGCGTTCCGGCAGATAAATCAGATGCGGCCCATCGTTGGGGAACTTTTTCCCCAAGGCCGAGGCGGCGGTGAGAAATCCCGCATGCCGTCCCATGACCACCGCGAGGTACACTCCCGGCAAGGAGGCATTGTCCAAATTGGCCCCCATGAAAGCCTGCACGACAAAGCGCGCGGCAGAGGGAAAACCTGGTGTGTGATCGTTCAGCACCAAATCATTATCGATGGTCTTGGGGATGTGGATGCAGCGCAGGGGGTAGCCGGCTCTTTTGGCCTCCTCCGAGACGATGCGAACGGTATCAGAGGAATCATTGCCGCCCACGTAAAAAAAGTAGGAAATGCCGTGGGCTCTAAGAACTTTAAAAATTTCCTGGCAGTACTTCAGATCCGGCTTGTCCCGGGTCGAGCCCAAGGCCGAGGACGGAGTCTGTGCCACCAGTTCCAGATTATGGCTGGTCTCTTGCGTGAGATCGATGAATTCTTCGTTGATGATTCCCCGGACGCCGTTGAGGGCTCCGTAAACCAAATCCACATCGCGGAACTTGCGGGCTTCAAGCACGGCTCCGACAATGGACTGATTGATGACGGCGGTTGGTCCGCCCCCTTGCGCAACCAATACTTTTTTACCGAGCACGGCGATATCTCCTCATGGTTTACGCTGCCCTTAACATAGAGCATTTCGCCTTTCCGGACTAGAGTGCGGCTCGCTCTGACTGAAGGAGGGTCGCGGGAGGGAACACTCCAATCGTTTGTTGTGCAACATATATATCTTTGAAATAGTTATGCCGAGCGGTCATATGAGGGTTCCAGTGATCTCTTCGGGTGAGAAACCATGAGCGCAGAAAACAGCATTACCGTCGCCATTGGCGATCAACCTCTTCGCCTTCCCCTGTCGGTGGCCAACCGACACGGCTTAATCGCGGGAGCCACGGGAACCGGCAAGACGGTAACGTTGCGCACTCTGGCAGAGGGATTCGCTCGCGCCGGCGTTCCTGTGTTCCTGGCCGACGTGAAGGGCGATCTCGGGGGGCTGGGCTTTCCCGGTGGAGAAAATCCCAAGGTGGTCGAGCGCGCTCGCTCCATGGGGATCAATGATTGGCGTCCGGAAGCGCCGCAGGTGATCTTCTGGGATGTGTTCGGCGAGCAAGGTCACCCCTTGCGCGCCACCATCTCGGACATGGGCCCCCACCTGATCGGCCGCATCCTGGAACTGAACGATACTCAAGAGAGCGTTCTCTCCCTCGCCTTCCGCGTGGCCGACGACCAGGGCCTGCTGCTTTTGGATCTCCCCGATCTGCGAGCTATGATGAACCACGTGGGGCAGAGCGCCAAATCTCTGTCCCTGGAATACGGTGCGGTGGCTGCCGCCTCGGTCGCGGCGATCCAGCGCGGCCTTTTGGAGATGGACAGCCAGGGAGCCGGAAAATTCTTCGGTGAGCCCGCTCTCCTGATCCAGGATCTCATGCGGCCCGGTACCATTAACGTGCTGGCCGCCGATCGTTTGATTCATTCGCCGCGTCTTTATGGCTCGGTGCTGCTGTGGCTGCTGGCCGAGCTCTATCAAACCCTCCCCGAGGTGGGAGACCGCGACCGTCCCAGCATGGTCTTCTTCTTCGACGAAGCCCATCTGTTGTTCAACGACGCGCCCCGGGCCTTGATCGAGCAAGTGGAGCAAGTCATTCGGCTGATTCGCTCCAAGGGCGTAGGGATCTACTTCGTTACCCAGTCGCCTCTCGACGTTCCCGATACCGTCTTGGGGCAATTGGGCCATCGCGTACAGCATGCGCTCCGTGCCTTTACCCCTCGCGACCAGAAAGCGGTCAAGGCCGTGGCGGACTCGTTCCGCCCCAATCCCAAGCTGGATACCGGACGCACCGTTCAGGAGTTAGCCGTGGGAGAGGCCCTCGTCTCCCTGTTGGACGAGCAAGGTGTCCCCGCAGTGGTCCAGCGGGCTCGGGTGGTACCGCCACGTTCGCGTTTGGCTCCCATTGATCCGACAGAGCGGCGGCAACTCATGTCCATCAGCCCGGTGACCGGGCGCTACGACCGCATGATCGACCGCGATTCCGCACGGGAAGAGTTGTTGCGTCGTGCCCAAGGCCAAATGGCCTCCGGCGAGGACGCTCGCGCTCAGCAACAACAGCAGCAGCAGTACCAACAACAACAGCCACAACAGCCGGGAGCCATGGACAGTATTATGAATGTCGGAGGCGATATGGTGAAGATGCTCGGCAAGGATCTCGTGCGCAAAGTCAGCTCTCAGCTGGGGCGGGAGATTGTGCGGGGCGTGATGGGGATGATTTTGAAGCGATAAAGAAAGGGCTTGCGCCGGGGCTGCCGCCCCAATCCCGGCCTGGGGCGAATGCCCCAGACCCCCTTTTTTTTCGACTCTCAGATCACGCGGGGGCACATGTTGCGCGCCACGCGACGGTAGGTTTTCTCCATCACCTCGTCCATCGCCCGCTCGAAAGCATAAGGGTGGGCACGGACGCACGGCAGCGTGGTGGGAAGCGGACTGATGTCGCCATGATCGCGGAGGCGGAAGGGAGGGTGCGCCCACACCTTTTCCAGCTTTTCCAGGCGCTGCTCCAATTGGAGCAGATCCACCAAAGGATCGTAGGGAGGACGAGGCCGCTCCGGCACAGAGAACCCCAGCGCTTCATCTTCATCAGCGGCACGGCTGATCCCGAAGACGAATTTCTCCTTCCACCATTCCCGCCAGATTTGATGCTCTTTCCCCTCTGCGGGGAGTTCGGGCATTGTGGGAAAATCCCTTAAAGCAGGGCCGGCAGGACGAAAATAAGCGATAAGCTTGTCAAGATAATCCCCCCACGCCCGCCGATGATGCTCCCGAATCAGATGATCCAGGCCCGGTTTCGAAACATGAGGCTCATAAGGAACGAAAGGTGTTTCAGTTCTCGCCGCGACCAGCGAAGTCGTCACGGTCGAATGCCCTCCAGACAAAGGGGGAACGCTGAACGCAGCCGTTTGTACCGGCAAGGGCTTCGTCGTTCCCCGCTGGGGACGAAGAGAGGAACCCTGCTTTTTAGGAGGAACCGGAACCGTGCCGGGAGAGGAAGGCGATCCTTGCTGTGTCACAGATGGAGGCGTGTTTTGTCCTGCCGTACCCACGGGATCCTGCATGACTCGGTCAAAAGAGGCGTTCACACCGGCCACATTTTCAGCATTGTCCTTGGCGATCCGATTCCCGATCTCCGCGTCCGGGATCGTATTGAGCTGGCATCCCGGAGGTTGCGAGGGCATTTGTGACAAAATTTGCTGCCACTCGTTCCAAGCTTTCACATCAGGGGCCAGGTTATTATCAAGAACCCATCCACCACTCGTCCCACGAATAGCAGCAGCATTCACACCATCATACCACTCGATGACATGATCCTGAGGAGAACCATACTCATAAACCCCATCTTTATACGTCTTTTCCCAAGAACCATCCGGGAAAATTTGAGCTGTGAGGGGTGTTTCATTTTTTATCCGCTGGACAATATCCAACATATACATGTAGCGCGCACTGTTTCTGCGGTCTATCGCTCCTTTGGTGTACGCTTCCCGATAGCTGAGAGGCGGTGTTGCGAGATTCGTGCTGGTGCCAGACCCACAGGCCGTCTCATTCAACTTTGAAAATCGACGAATAAGATCCTCATCCGTAGGTTTTATTGTTTCCAGGTAGTCCTTCTG
>JAVBJO010000161.1:0-8787 GCA_031546925.1 Rhodospirillaceae bacterium | reverse complement strand
TGTTTTCGTCTGCTTTGTCTGGTGGGTTGTCCTTGTTTCGGTGTGGGGGTCTCGTTCTTCCCCCCCTTCCACCCCCGTTCCTTATCCCAAACGGTCACCCCAGCCGTACCGGACAGCCAGGGTATGATTGAAAGCTGGCTTTCAAGAATTAAATACTCAAAGTCACGGAAAAACCGAGGTAGAAAAATCTACCAAGGCTGACCTCTTGACAAACCAAAACCGAAACAGCCCTCCAAAATGGAGTACTCCATGCGATGTAGTCCACGAAAGATGGGTTAGTAAATTTCGGATTTCCAGCTATACCAAGGTCAAACGGGCTAGACTGTCCAAGAGGCACTGAAACATGGTAGTACTTATCGCCGACGACCACGCCTTGTTCCGTTACGGTATCTCTCTTGCGTTGGAGGGTCTCTACGGTAAAGATGTCACCATTCTCCAGGCCAGCAGTGCGGAGGAGACGAGGCGTGTCGCCCATGAGGCTGCCCATCTTGATCTCATCCTGTTGGATCTGATGATGCCGGGGTTGAATGGTATTTCCGATCTGAAAAAATTTATTGAATCGCTGCCGCCCATTCCGGTGGTGGTGGTCTCAGGGTCGCGCCAGCGCTCCACCATCCGAGCGGCGATTGAATGCGGTGCGCGGGGATATGTCTTGAAGTCCTCCAACGGAGAGATTTTGAAGCATGTCTTGCCCCTGGTTCTCTCTGGCGAGCTGTACATCCCCGCTCAGGCGGTTGCCGCCGAGGAAAATTCGGATGCTTTCGAGGGATCGCCTCTTTTGGAGGAAGGGGGAGACTTCAATCCTGATTTCAAATCTCTTACCCCTCGGGAAACCCAGGTGCTCAAGCTGTTGACCTTGGGGTATTCCAACAAGGAAATCGCTCGCTCCCTGGGTATGCTGGAGGGAACGGTGAAAGTTCACGTCAAATCGATTATGAAAAAATTGGGCGTCAACAATCGAACCCAGGCTGCCATTGCGGCAAACCGGACCTTCTCGCGCCAACCCATGCCATCCCTTTAAAAGGCTCGCGTTAAAAAAAAAGCCCCCGGGAAGCTCAGCTTCCCGGGGGTTTCTTCTCAACTCAGATGATAATCTTAGTAGATATCATGCTGCGTGTTGTACACGTTGAACTTGCCGGTTGGCGTGATCAGCTTGGGATCCTTGATCACGGTCTTCATCTTACGGGTCTTGTCGTCAAGGACAACAATCGCCGAAGGATCGGTCTTACCGGCCCAGATGGAGAACCACACTTCGTCACCCGCCTTGTTGTACTCGGCTTGGACGACGCGCTTCAGGGCTTTGGTTTCAGGCAAACCGGCCATCTTGGCGACGTTGATCACTTCCGGTCCCTTATCCAGATTCTGGATGTCATACACGGTCACAGATTCGACCGAGGCCGGTTCCGGCGACAGGGTCGCATCCGCCCACAGGTTGTTGGACTTGGGGTGGGTCTTGACGAACAGAGAGCCCGCGCTGTGGTTCTTCAGTTCCTGCACGACCTTCCAAGCAGAGTCCTTATGCTTTTCCGGATCGGTGCCGATCAGGGTGATCTTGTCGGAACCCAGGTGAGACGTCGCCCACACAGGACCGAACTTCGGATGGATGAAGTTCGCGCCACGACCCGGATGAGGCTTGGAGGAGGTGTCCACCAGAGCGGCGAGCTTGCCTTCCTTGGTATCGACCACGGCCACCTTGTTGGAGGCATTGGCGGCCACCAGGAAGTAGCGCTTGGTCGAGTCCCAACCACCATCGTGGAGGAACTTGGCGGACTCGATGGTGGTCTCCTTCAGGTTCTTGATGTCGGAGTAATCCACCAGCTTGATCTGGCCGGTTTCCTTGATGTTGATGACCCACTCGGGCTTGATGATCGAGGAAACGATCGAAGCCACGCGAGGCTCAGGGTGATATTCGCCATCGACGGTGATGCCTCGGGTCGAGACGATCTTGAGCGGCTCCAAGGTCTGGCCGTTCATGATGACGTATTGGGGCGGCCAGTAAGAACCAGCAACGGCATATTTGTCTTCAAAACCCTTGAACTTGGAGGTGTCCATCGAACGAGCGTCGAGGCCTGTCTTGATGGTAGCGACCACACCGGGGTTTTCCATCCACAAGTCGATCATGTCGAGCTTGCCATCGCGACCGATGACGAACACGTAGCGCCCAGAGGCCGACAAGCGGGAAATGTGAACGGCGTAGCCGGTCTTGACAATGTTGACGATCTTCTTGGTATCGCCATCAATCAGAGCCACTTCACCGGAGTCGCGCAGCGTCACCGAGAAGATATTGTCAAGATTGATCTTGTTCATCTGCTTCTTCGGCCGGTCTTCCGGCTTCACGATGACCTTCCAGCTCGCCAGCATGTCCTTCATGCCCCACTCTGGCGGGACGTCGGGGGTCATCTGGATATAGGTGGCCATGCTCTTGATTTCGGCGGCAGTAAGAATGTCGTCGAAATTGGGCATCCCGCCATCGGTACCGTTGGTCAGGATCTTTTCCAAGCGATCCTGCCCGAGCTTCATGGTCGCGGCCGGTTCAAGAGTCTTGCCCGTCGCGCCCTTACGGAGCACGCCGTGACAGCCGGCGCAACGCTCAAAGTAGGCACGCGCGGTTGTCGTCTTGGTGGCGTCATCAAGAGTTGGCGCAGTCTGTGCGAACGCCACGGAACCAAACACCATCGGCAGGGCCGAAAGCATCAGTGTATTTTTTAAGCTCTTCCACATCCTAAAAGCTCCCTCCACGAAAGATCTACCGGCGAGGCCATACCCCCAGGCGCCGCGTATATCGAGCAACGCATCCTATCCCTTTTCGCGCGAATGGTTTTTAACCCAAGTCAATTGACCGGACGATTATCTTCTCAGATCCCCCAAATGTTTTCACCCAAGCGGATTGTCGAATCCACAAACCGCGCTTAGTTTGAAGAGAGTCTGCTATAGGGAGGGCTTTGAGGTGCTGCCGAAAAAAGGGTTCTTGATCGCCGGTGGCATCGGCTTGGTCGCCCTGGGTGCGATTATCTCTCCTATCCCGGGACCGGGGGGGCTCCCCGTAATGCTGCTCGGGGCTGTCGTGATTCTGCGCAACTCCCAAGCCATGCGCCGGCGGTGGATCAAGCTCCGCCGACGTTGGCCCGGGGCGGTTGGGACTTTTGACTCCTTGATGCGGGGGGCCGCCCGTCGTCGCCGTAAGGCTGCCACGCACTCAGGTTAACCCATTTTCACAAAATCCTCAGGCTCGGTGATACGGGTGCCCCGATAGGATCGCCTGAGCCCGCCAAAGCTGTTCCGCTACCATTGCCCGCACCAAAAGGTGAGGCCAGGTCATCTCTCCCAATCCCAGCAACAAGTCGGCGCGGTCCCGGACGGCTGCGCCGTGTCCATCGGCACCGCCGATCACGAACGCGAGGTTTTTCGTCCCCTGATCGCGCCAGCGGCCGAGTTTCTCGGCGAACGCCGCTGACCCCAGGGTGATGCCTCGTTCGTCCAGAGCCACCACCGTTGCGCTGGGGGGGAGGGCCGCCAACAGGAGTTGTGCCTCACGGGATTGGCGTTCGGCCACGGGGAGCGGACGCTTTTCCTCCACTTCCTTGAGGGTCAGGGGCGGAGAGAGTCGGCGGGCGTAGTGTTGGAACAGGTCTCGTTCCGGCCCCGCGCTGAATCGTCCCACAGCGATCAACCAAGTGCGCATGATGAGGAAATCACTCCACCCAGATGCGGATCGGTGCGGAGCGCTGTCCGCCGTCGGGCGTGACGACTTCGAAGCGGTGTTCTCCCGGCTGGAGCGGCCAGAGAACCGCCGTTTGTGCCTTTGTCGTTTGCCAAGGCGTCCCATCCACCAGCCAGGTTACTTGGTCGATGCCTGCGCTCACCGCAGCGCGGAGGTTGATGACATTGGCCTCGGGAGGAGTCTCGGGATTGCGCATCATGCGCAGCCCATTAACAGGAGCCACCACGCGCAGGATGGCCTTGGCCGGGCCGGTTCCTCGTCCGAGATGGCGCACGACGGTTCCGGGGGCATTCAGCATGCTGAGCGCACTGGGGGGAAGGGGCAAGGCCTGGCTTTCTCCCCAGGCGGCATGTTCCGGCGGAAAGGCCGCGAACACGCGCTCACCGGTGAAAACAAGAGGGGTCCACGGCCCCGCCAGCAACCCGTTGCGGAGATCGATGCGGACTCGTTGGAAGATGTGATCTTCCTCTGGCAGGTGACCATCGGGGAACCATTCGGTCAGGGTCTGGGCGCAGTTCCCCAGGGAGCGTAGTCCCGTCTGAGCGCATAATTCTACCGGTTGATAGCCCTCGGGCGGAGGGAAATCGTTGAGGTTGGGTTGTCTCTGATGCAGATCCAACAGGATGCTCTGAGCGAGTGCTGCTGCGGACTGGGCTCCGGTCAGAGATTGCATGGTGTTGCCCTTGACTCGTCCGGTCCACACGCCCACCAGGGCGCGCCCGGTCCACCCCACCGCCCAAGCATCGCGGAAGCCCTGAGAGGTGCCGGTTTTGACGGCGATGGTCAGTCCCTCGCGGTTGGCCATCAGCCGGGGGAAGGTGGGGAGTCGCGCCATGGGATCGGACAGAAATAAGGCCACCTGCCGCGCCGTCGCCGCCGAGAGCACGCGCCGAGGGGGCTCTGTTTGCTGGCCTCTCCACCACAGAGGCTCCACCAAACGGCCATCGTCGGCGAGCGCCCCATAGGCGCGAACCAAGCGATCAAGGGTGGTCGAGAGCGCTCCCACCGCCAGCACCAGCCCATAGCGGGAGGCCGATGCCTTCCCGTCATGTAACCCGAGCATTCTAAAAAAGTCGTAAGTCCGCTCTACGCCCACCCGGCGCAGCACCGCCACCACCGGCAGATTGCGCGAGGTGGCCAGGGCTTGGCGTGGGAGAAGCGGCCCCAGAAAGGCATGATCGGCATTCTCGATACCCCACTGGGTTTCCGGCAGATCCGCCAGCACGGTATTAGCGGAGATGGTTCCCTGCTCCAGGGCCAGCGCGTAGATGAAGGGTTTCAGGGCACTTCCCGGAGAGCGCTCCACCCGAGCAAAATCAATGGCGCCCCCGCGGGCGAGGGTGTAATCCGCCGACCCAAGGTAGGCCAAGACCTCACGCGTTTCTCGATCCTGGACGATCACCGCCAACTGCTCCGCCCCTTGCGACCGCCACCCAGCGAGAAACTGCCGCGCGATCAGTTCCAGTCGGGTTTGAACGGCCAGATCCAGACTGGTGACCACGCGAGGATGGGGCGGAGGAGTCGCCTTCAGCATGGCCTCCAGCCGCAGGATGGCGTGAAGCGCCTGGGGCGGGCGGGCGGGACGATCTGGAACGAAAATGCTTTCGATCTGCTGTTCGGCCAGGGCGAACTCTTGGGCGGAGAGACTCCCTGCGTCGTGCAATCGGGCGAGGATTTTATGACCTCGGGCGATGGCGCGCGCTCGTCCTTCCTCGGTAAAGGGATTCATTCGTCCAGGTGCCTGGGGGATTCCCGTCAGGAAAGCGATTTCCGCCCAGGATAAGTCCTCCATGGGCTTATCGAGGTACCACCGCGCCGCATGAGCAATCCCATGACTCTGGTTGCCGAAGGGAACCAGGCGGAGATAATGCCGCAACACCGCCTCGCGTCCATGGCGCAAGGTCATCATCAGGGCCGTGGTCGCTTCGAGCCCCTTGCGTGGCAGCGTCCTTGCCCCCGGAGACTGCATTCGCGCCACCTGCATGGCGAGGGTGGAGGCTCCCGAACGGCCGCTTCCGCTGAGGCGCTCCCACACGGCGCGGCCCACCGAGCGCGGATCAATTCCCCAATGCTCGTGGAAGCGCTGGTCCTCGACGGCCAGAATGGCAGCGGCCACCCGGGGCGGAACCTGCTCCAGCGGCCAATACCCATAGGCCTCGCGACTGCCCGTCTGCGCCAGAAAAAGCCCCTGCCGATCCACCAGGAGCAATGTCGGAGAAGGGGCCTCCAACGCCGAGCGAGACCACGCCATCCACAGGAAGAGCCCTAGGCCAAAAACGACCAGCAGCCCGCATCCCCTCAGGATGGATCGGGGAAGCAGAATCCTCAAACGGCGAAAAAAATGCATGGAGACCAGCAATCCGAGGAGAAACCTCACCTCACACGAATAGCATACTCCCATGCCGTGATGCATCGGTCAAAAACGTCACCACGCCGCTGCGCTCGATGGGCACGTCGGAACGCAGGGCCTCTGCGTCCTGACCCAAGGCCTGAAGCCCCATCTCGCACACCAGAAAACGCACCTCCAGCGAGACGCAGGCTCCCAGCAAATCTTCGAAACCGGCGACGCCTCGGGTCGAGAACATCGCCTCCATCTCGGCCGCCGAGAGCGTGCCCTCAGAGCACGGCAGACGACGCCACCCTTGGTCTCTCTCCAACGCTCGAGCGGCCCCCATGGCAAAAAACAACGTCACCGGGCGATTCACCGCAGCCGCCGCTGCCGCCATCACCAAAGCATAATGAATCCGGTCAAAGTGACCCGAGAAAATTACCACCGATAACTTGTCCGGCATGATCTCATCCGCAGGCATTGGCCGTACTCCCGTGTGACGACAAATCCAAAATCGAAGGCGTCTCCCCACACAACGGACACCCCTTGTCCCGAGGAACCTTTACCGTGCGGAACAACACTGAAAGAGCATCATAAATCAAAAGTCGACCCGACAGGGAGTCCCCAATCCCCAGCAACTCCTTCACCACCTCCGTCGCCTGCAACGAGCCCATTACCCCCGCAATCGCCCCAAGAACCCCCGCCGACGAACAGGTTGGAATCTGAGCATCAGAAGGCGCCTCTCGATAAATACAACGGTAACACGGGCCACCCGGGCGAAAGGTCGAAAGCTGTCCGTCAAACCGCAAAATCGCCGCAGAAACCAGCGTCTTATCTTCAAGACGACAGGCGTCATTCACCAGGAAGCGGGTGGGGAAGTTGTCCGATCCATCCGCAATTACCGAATAATCCCGGATCACTGAACGAATATTGTCCCGGTCCAAACGGAGACGAAGCGGAACCAGACGAACATCAGGATTGATCGCTCCAATGGTCGTCGCGGCACTTTCTACCTTAGGCTCTCCAATCCGAGCGGTTGTGTGCAAAACTTGGCGCTGGAGATTGGAGAGATCCACCACGTCATCATCGGCAACCGCAATGGTGCCAACGCCCGCCGCC
The DNA here is from genome assembly GCA_031546925.1 of Rhodospirillaceae bacterium. Taxonomy (GTDB): domain Bacteria; phylum Pseudomonadota; class Alphaproteobacteria; order Rhodospirillales; family Magnetospirillaceae; genus Magnetospirillum. Next base: position 1,618 of record JAVBJO010000161.1, on the reverse strand, counting down.
GCAAGGTAGAGAATGACCGGGGAGCCAAGCCCTCCCGCACCAATGACCAGAACGCGAGACTCCAGAAGACGGCTCTGCCCCATGCCGCCAATCTCCGGCAGGAGAATATGACGAGAGTAACGGCGCATCTGGGAATCGGTGAAGTCGAGCACGAGAAATCCTCGGGAAAGAGAAGGGGTCAAGGGTCCCTGACCCTTGCGGGGGTGTCGGGGGCGGCGCCCCTGACCAGGGCGTAAGCCCAGACCCAAGCCCATCACCCGACACCCCCCACCCCCTTACCCTGATGTATCAGGGTAAGGGGGGTGGGGGTTGTCGGGTGGTCAGCTTGGGTCTGGGCTTACGCCCTGTCAGGGGCGCTGCCCCCGACACCCTCGCAAGGGGCGAAAGCCCCTTGACCCCTAGAAAACGGAGTTGCCATGCGTCCCCGCACCCGCCAAGTTCGATCCGGTTTATGCCGGACCTCCTTCCACGAGACCTCCGAGGCTCTTTTCCTGACCTCTGGCTACGTTTACGCCACGGCGGAAGAGGCGGAGGAAAGCTTCGACGGCACTCGTGACCGGATGGTTTATTCCCGGTTCAACAATCCGACGACGACGGCGTTCGAGCAGCGTCTGGCGGCGATTGAGGGCGCTCCGGCGGCTCGGGCGACAGCATCGGGGATGGCTGCGGTTCAAGCGGCCTTGCTGTGCCAGGTTGACACGGGCCAGCGGGTGGTTGCCTCTCGGGCGTTATTTGGCTCATGCGCTTGGATCATCGAGGTCCTTCTGCCTCGATTTGGCATTGAGGTCGCGTTTGTCGAAGGCACGGATCTCAAGGCGTGGGAGGAGACGCTCTCTCGTCCCGCAGCGGCGGTTTTCATCGAGACTCCGTCTAATCCGACCTTGGATATCCTGGATATTGGAGCGATTGCGGATCTGACTCACCGCGCGGGGGGCCGCCTGATCGTGGACAATGTTTTCGCCACCCCCATCTTCCAGCGCCCCCTGGAGTTGGGCGCGGATCTGGTGGTGTATTCCGCTACGAAGCATATTGATGGGCAAGGGCGTTGCCTTGGGGGGGCGATTCTCGGGAGCACGGAATTTTGCACCGACATTTTAGGCCCGTATCTCCGCCACACCGGGCCAACTTTATCGGCTTTCAACGCGTGGCTGTTGCTGAAAAGCTTAGAGACGTTGGATCTGCGCATGGAGCGACACGCCGCCAACGCCCTGAAGATCGCCACCTTCCTGGAGAGCCAGGGCGAGATTGCGCGAGTCCTCTATCCAGGCCTGTCCAGCCACCCTCATTACGCCCTTGCGAAGCGACAAATGAGCGGCTTCGGCTCTCTGGTCAGTCTTGATGTGAAGGGCGGTAAAGCGGCGGCCTATCGCCTGCTGAACAACCTACATCTTATTGATATATCGAATAATCTTGGTGATGCGAAAAGTTTGATCACGCACCCCTGGACCACCACGCACCAAAGGGTGACGCCGGAGAACAAGCTGGCTCAAGGAATCGGCGAAGGAACCTTGCGCCTGTCGGTGGGCTTGGAGGATGTGGATGACCTGATAGAGGATTTGGCACAAGCCCTTCGCGCCTGATGCCGAAAGAACAGGGGGTCCGGGGCATCGCCCCGGGC
>JAVBJO010000076.1:0-12170 GCA_031546925.1 Rhodospirillaceae bacterium | reverse complement strand
CCTAAGCGGGGGTTGGGGCGGCTGGCCGACTCCATGGGGCTGACGCCCCATACCCCGCTTAGGGCGCGATGCCCCGGACCCCCTTTCCTTTCATCAAGGCTCAAGTCATCAAGGCTCAAGTGAACATTCTTTCCCCTATCCCCCTCGTCGAGAGGATCAGGATCTCGTAAAGTAGACTGTTTTTACCCCTTTGATCTTGAAAGAAGCGATGAATGCCCACGCCCATTGATGATATGCGTCCCTTTGCGGGGGCCTGCCTTCTGGGGGCGACCATCGCCCAGGGCGTGATTGCCGTGACGTTCTTCTTCGCCGCCAACTGGTGGGAGATGCCCGCGATGGTGAAGGTCGGCGCCATCGACGTGATGCTGTTGCTCTCGGTCCTGGGGGCCGCTTTTGCCGCGCATCGCTCGTTTGGACGGGCGGGAGCGGTGCTCGCGGCTGCCGTCCTGAGCGGGGTGCTTTTCGCCGTCCATGGGCAAACCTGGCAAACGGGTGCGGATGCCTGGGAGCTTTTTGCTCTTTGGACTTTCACCACGTTCCTCTGGGCGGCGGTGATGGAAAATGAGGGGGCGTGGCTGTTGACCGCCCTCCTCGCGGTCACCGCCCTCATCCTGTGGATGGTGCAGACGGACAATTGGACCCACCCGGACCATTGGAGCTTCTTCCTGTTCGCCGGAACGCTTGCCCTGGTTCTCGGAGCGCGTCTCGTGGCGATGCTGCGTCCTCAGGCGCTGCCTCCACCCTCGTGGCTGGTGGCGGTGCTGCTGGCAGCCATCGCGGTGCTGCTGATTATCGGGGTCATTGTCGCGCTCGATACTTTTGGGCGCCTCCTTCCTCCCGCTACCCTGGTTTTGGTGCTTTCGGGCGCGGTCTTGGTGGGGCTGCCACCTCGTCGGTTTGGTCCCTGGCCGTTTACCCTCGCCCTGATCCAGGGGGTGGTCGTGGCCGAGGCCCTGCTCCTAAGGGGCATGTTCGAAGTCTTTAGGCCTGATGGTTTCCTTCAGGGAGCATTGTACTTTCTGCTGTCCGGGGGCTTGATGCTGGGCGGAATCGCCGGACTCAGCATCACCTTGTATCGCCTATTCGCCACGACGGATGTGGCAACGGAGCGGCGTCCGCTGTTCACCTTTCTCCTCTCCGCCGTCGTGGGCATCGGGGCCTGGATCGCCGTGGCAACCGTGGTTGCGGGAATCTCCGCGTTCCTTCTCTTCCTGAGTACCGACCATCCAACGGTCATTTTCGCAACCCTGGCCATGGGCTCGGCGGTTATCGCCTTCATCCTGATCGGGAAGCAGCATCCTTTCGCCTTCCACGTCTGTAGCGCCTTTATCACGACGGCTTATGGAGCCGCCTTGCTCGCCGTCGGTTCGCAAGTGATGGAGAGGTGGCATTACGCCGAGGGAATGACGGTGCTCGCTCTTGTCGGGATCGTCCTGCTTCCCGCGGTGCTGTTCGTGAGCGCCAGTCGAGCAGCGGCAACCCTTTGCACCCTGATCGCCGTGAGCTTGGCGGTTGGTGCCATGCTTGAGGCTCGCGGGGACGCTCTCATGCTGGCCGTGGTGGTCCTGGGATGTGGCCTCCTGGGGTGGTTTGCCATCCGACGAGAGAGAACCTCTGCCCGCGCTTGTGGCGTCGTTTTGCTGATGAGCGCCTTTGTCGTGGCCGTGCTGATGGATTTATCTTTCGTCCGCACCATTTTCCATTTTCCCCCGATCTTTAATCCCCTCTACGCTCGGGCGAGCGCTGCCGTGGTGGCCATCGGTCTGTTCGCCGCAGTTGCTACCCTGCGCCCAACTCTAAGGGAACCTCGCATCCTTGCTGCTGCGGGACTCACCTTGGCCGCAAGCTTACTGGCCCCGGCGGGAGCCGCCGCTCTGGTGGGATTGGGAGCCGTCTCGACCCTGGTGGTGGGGCGTCCTCTGGTGGCGGCAGCCTTCGCCATCGCAGCCTGGTCGGTGGGACGATTCTATTACGATCTTGCCCTGCCCCTGGATCAAAAAGCCCTCACCTTGGCGGTCGGAGCCGTGCTGACCGCCATCGCCTGGCAATTGATCGCGGGGAAACGTTGGCAAAAGCCCGTTTTCTATCCTTTGACTCTAGGGCTCGCCCTGGCCTGCGCCGCTGTTCCTATCGGCGTGGAGGCCTTCGATGCCATCCAGAAAAAAAGCATCATCGCAACCGGACGCGAGGTTCTGCTCGCCTTGCGTCCCGTGGACCCGCGCTCGCTGTTGCAAGGGGACTACATGGCTCTGCGTTACGACTTGGACCGCACCGAGTTGCCCGGAAACCCCCGTGAGGTCTATCTTACGCTTGATGCCGACGGTGTTGCTCAGACCATGAGGCTTGCCGAAGGCCCTTCGGAGGCCAATGAGGTTGCCTTGAAAGTCAGGTATCGGAATCACTGGTCCGTGGGGATCGCTCCCGAATCTTTCCTCTTCCAGGAAGGGGATGCCGAGGCGTGGGAGAAGGCGAAGTATGCCATCGTCCGGATTAAAGACAGCACGTTGGTGCTCACGGGGTTGGCGGACGAGGAGCGGCGACCCATCCGGCCAGAAAGGGGGGTCAAGGGTCCGTGACCCTTGAACCCTCTTTCTCCACTTGCCCCCCTTGTGGGGTTCCGTGTTTTGCGTGTACACCCCCCGTATGACGACGAGTCACGACGAACATCCTGTACAGCCTCCCATCGAAGTCGAGGACGACCTTTATGGCCTCGACCCCGATCTCGTGCGCCATGTCGAACAGGCGCTAGAGGAAGGACGGGATGATGCGGCACGAACGCTGGCCAGTCCCCTCCATTATTCCGACGCGGCCGACTTGCTGGAGCGTCTCACCCCGGAATCCCGCGCCCGTCTGGTGGAGGTTCTGCGCCCGGATTTCGAGCCGGAAATTCTCACGCAGCTGGATAAAAGCGTGCGAGACGAGGTCATTGCGGCCTTAGGATTTGCGGATCTGACCACGGCGATCTCGGAGTTGGACTCCGACGATGCCGTTTGGCTGACCGCCGAGTTGGACGAGGAAGAACGCACCCGCGTTCTGGCCACCCTTTCCCCGGATCTGCGGGCCATTGTGGAGCAAGGCCTGTCCTACCCCGAGTTCTCCGCCGGGCGCATGATGCAGCGCGAGTTGGTGGCTGTGCCCGCTTATTGGACGGTGGGAGAGACGGTTGATTACCTCCGCGCCAGCACCACCATCCCCGAAGCGTTCTACGATCTTTACGTGGTGGATCCGCGTCATCGTCCGGTGGGCAAGATTGGTCTGTCTCGTTTGGTCCGGGCGCAGCGATCCATGCGGTTGCGCCATCTCATGGACGTGGGCAGCATGACCGTCCCCGTCGCCGCTCACCGCGAGGAAGTGGCATTCCTGTTTCGACAGCACGATTTGGTGTCGGCTCCTGTGGTGGATGCCCCTGGGCGGTTGGTGGGAGTGATCACCATTGACGACGTGGTGGACGTGATCGACGAGGAAGCCGCCGAGGACATGCTGCGTCTCGCCGGTGTTTCCGACACCGATCTTTTCGGCGCGGTGAAAAATACGGTATGGTCGCGACTTCCTTGGCTGTTGATCAACATTTGTACGGCGGTGGTAGCATCCTCGGTGATCGGCCTCTTCGAGGGGACGTTGGAGAAAATCGTCGCCCTGGCGGTGTTAATGCCCATCGTCGCCGGCCTGGGCGGCAACGCCGGAACCCAGACTCTGGCCGTTGCGGTCCGAGGCTTGGCTACCAAAGAACTCGATTTCAGCAATGCCTTTCGCATCATCGGCAAGGAAATGCTGGTGGGGCTGATCAATGGGGTGGTCATCGGGAGTATCGTCGGCTCGGTGGCCTGGGGCTGGTTCGGACGGCCCGAGATTGGTATCGTGATTGGCTTGGCTCTTGTGTGCAATCTGGTGATCGCGGGGCTGATGGGCTCGCTGGTGCCGCTGACCCTGGAGCGATTCGGGATTGATCCGGCGGTGGCGAGTTCGATTTTCCTCACCATGTGCACCGATAGTTTGGGATTCTTCGCCTTCCTTGGTTTGGCGACGCTGTTCTTGTTATAAGAGGGAAGGACGATTCTCCATGGATATACGTTTGAAGCGGATCCTCTTCCGCGCTCATCACATGGGCTCCAACGAGAACGATATCCTCTTCGGAGGCTTCGCCACCTGCTATCTCTCCACCCTAAGCCCCGGCCAGTTGGATTGTTTCGAGGCCCTGCTGGCCCAAAATGACACAGACTTGTTCAATTGGGCCACCCAGAAGACTCTCGTGCCAGAGCCCTTCAATGACACGGTCATGGCCTTGCTCCAGCATTACGTGCAAGGGGAAGCGGCAGTATCGTGATTTCTCCGTTGGACGCGCTGGCAGCGCGAGGGGATAAGCCGGGGAAGGTCGCCCTTGCCGGAGCAGTAGAGGGCGTGGATGCCCTCGCCCTGGCCCGCTTGGTGGCGGAGGGGCATGACGTGCTGCATGTGGCTCGCGATGACGGGCGCATGGCCCGCATGGCCGAGGTGCTGAACTTCTTCGCGCCCGAGGTCGAGGTTCTGGAATTCCCCGCCTGGGATTGCGTTCCCTATGATCGGGTGTCCCCCAATATCGAGGTGGTGGCGCGTCGGTTGGAGACTCTGGCGCGTTTGGCCGCGGCTCCGGCGTGCACGGGGCGGGGGCCTCGGGTGGTGCTAACCACGGTGGCGGCGGCGCTGCAACGGTTGCCGCCGCTCCGAGCCATGGCGGAGACCGCTCTGGTGTTGTCGCCGGGCGATGGAACCACCATAGAGGCGCTGCTGGCCTTCTTGTCCCGCAACGGCTACACCCGCGCCGACACGGTGATGGAGCCGGGTGAGTACGCCCTGCGTGGCGGTATCTTCGATCTGTTCACGCCGGGCACGCCAGAGCCCGTCCGTCTGGACTTCTTCGGCGACGAGGTGGAGACGCTTCGCAGCTTCGACCCTATGACTCAGCGCAGCACCGGAGCCTTATCGCGGGTGACCTTGATCCCCGTCAGCGAGGTGCTGCTGGATCAAACCTCCATCGCACGGTTCCGCTCTCAGTACCGGGAGATGTTCGGCAATCCCTCCGGGTCAGATCCCCTCTATGAGGCCATTTCCCAAGGCATCAAGTTCACCGGCATGGAGCACTGGTTGCCTCTGTTCCACGATGGGCTGGATACCCTGTTTGCCTATGTCCCCGACGCGGTGGTGGTGCTGGACTCCCAAGCGGAAGAAGCTTGCCGTGCCCGCCATGATCTGATCTTGGAATACTACGACGGTCGCCGGAGTCTGGCCCAGGCGGGATTAGCGGAGGCGGGACTGGCGGAATCGGGCATGATCTATCATCCGGTCCCTCCCCCCTTGAGCCACCTGGAACCAGAAGAGTGGTCCCGGTTGCTGGCGGCACGCGCGGTGTTTGCCTTCAGTCTCTTCCATGGCGCGGCGGGAGAAATTGATCTGGGGGGACGTCCGGGGCGCGACTTCGGTGATGTCCGGGCACGCCCCGGCGCGAACGTCTTCGATGCCCTGCGCGAGCATGTGGAGGCTGAGCAGGCCTCCGGTCGCCACGTGACCATCGCGGCGTGGACGACGGGTTCGCGGGACCGCCTGTGTCACATGCTCCAGGATCATGGCCTCAAGGGCGCTGCGGCGCTGGAGGACGGAGCCCCGCCTCCGCCCCTTCCCGTGGTGGTGCTGGGCCTCGAACACGGCTTCGTTATGCCTGAGCGAACGGTGATCACCGAGCAAGATATTCTGGGGGATCGCCTGGCCCGTCCGACGCACAAGAAGAAAAAAGGCGCTCAATTCATCGCCGAGGCTGCCGCTCTGTCCGAGGGCGATCTGGTGGTCCACGTCGAGCACGGTATCGGGCGGTATGATGGGCTGGAGACCCTCCAGGCGGGGGGAGCGCGACACGATTGCTTGCGGGTTCTCTACGACGGTAACGACAAGCTGTTCGTCCCAGTGGAAAACATTGATGTCCTCAGCCGCTACGGATCCGAGGAGGCCACGGTCACCCTGGACAAACTGGGCGGGGTGGCGTGGCAGAATCGTAAGGCGCGGCTGAAAAACCGCATCCGCGACATGGCTGCGCAATTGGTGGCCATCGCCGCGCAACGTCAGGTCAAAAGCGCGGAGAACATTACGCCTCCCGAGGGGCTGTGGGACGAATTTTGTGCCCGCTTCCCCTACGCCGAAACCGAGGATCAGAACCGCGCCATCGAGGACACCATCGCCGATCTTAATTCCGGCCGTCCCATGGATCGTCTGGTGTGCGGCGACGTGGGCTTCGGCAAGACCGAGGTGGCCTTGCGCGCGGCCTTCGTCGCGGTCATGGCGGGGATGCAGGTGGCGGTGGTGGTGCCCACCACCTTGCTGGCGCGGCAACACTACCGCACCTTCTCCGAACGATTCCGAGGCCTCCCGGTGGTGTTGGGGCAGCTGTCCCGCTTGGTCACGCCCAAGAAGGCCTCTGCCACCAAGCAGGGGTTGGGCGACGGTACCGTGGATATCGTCATCGGCACCCATGCGTTGCTGGCGAAAAGCATCAGCTTCAAACGCCTCGGCCTGTTGATCGTGGACGAGGAACAGCACTTTGGCGTCGCCCACAAGGAGCGGCTGAAGCAAATCAAAGCCGACGTGCATGTGCTGACCCTGACCGCGACCCCCATCCCACGCACCTTGCAAATGGCGCTGACGGGGGTCAAGGAAATGAGCATCATTGCCACTCCGCCCATTGATCGCCTGGCGGTGCGGACCTTCGTGCTCCCGTTCGACCCCCTGGTCATCCGCGAGGCCATCCTGCGAGAGCGCTATCGCGGTGGACAATGCTTCTATGTTTGTCCTCGGCTCGCCGATATGGACATGGTGGCACAGCGCCTCGCCAAACTGGTGCCAGAGGTCAAAACCGCCGTCGCCCATGGTCGCCTCACCCCCACCGAGCTGGAAGAGGTCATGACCGCCTTCGGGGACAAAAAATACGACGTGCTGCTCTCCACCAACATCATCGAGTCGGGCATCGACATGCCCAGCGTCAACACCCTGATCATCCACCGCGCCGACATGTTCGGCTTGGGACAGCTTTACCAACTGCGGGGACGGGTGGGACGCGGCAAAACCCGTGGCTACGCTTACCTCACCTTGCCCACGGGGCGGATGCTGTCCAAGCCGGCGGAAAAGCGTCTTCAGGTGATGCAGGCCCTGGACACTCTGGGGGCAGGCTTCCAATTGGCCAGCCACGATCTCGATATCCGCGGCGCGGGCAACCTTCTGGGGGAGGAGCAGTCCGGGCATGTGCGCGAAGTCGGCATCGAACTCTATCAACAGATGATCGAAGAAGCCGTCGCAGCCGCCCGCAACGGCGAGGATCGTCCCGCTAGCGCGGAAAGCTGGTCTCCGCAAATTGGTCTGGGGGCCTCGGTGCTGATCCCGGAAACCTATGTCCAGGATCTCTCGGTGCGATTGTCGCTCTATCGCCGCATCGGTCAGCTTGAGGACCGGAGCGAAATCGACTCCTTCGCGGCGGAAATGATCGATCGCTTCGGGAAACTCCCGGCCGAGGTGGAGAACCTGTTGAACGTGGTCGAGGTCAAGCAACTGTGCCGCCGTGCCGGGATTGAAAAAGTCGACGTCGGACCCAAAGGCGCCGTCATCGCCTTTCGAGGAAATACCTTTGCCAATCCGAGCAGTTTGGTCCGCTATATCAGCCAGCAGGCGGGAACGGCGAAGGTTCGTGCGGACCACCGTTTGGTTTTTATGCGAAACTGGGAAGAGCGCGACAAGAGGATCGGAGCGCTTCAGCGCTTGGTGAGAAAGCTGGTGGAGCTTGCGGAAGAGGAAAACAAAAATCCCAAATCCTGAACCACAGATCAGAGGGGGCGCGAAAAACGGACGATGCAAACGCTTTATATTAAGGATGCACGTCTAAACTTTGCTCTTAGCGTTTTTTTGATGAGATTTGAAGATATTTTTTTACGCGAAATTTCCTCCTCTCGTTCCACCGGGAGGGATCGCCCGTAGCTCGGGACAGCTTGCCAGACAAATCCCGTTGTGATATCTTGCCCGAGAATACGAACGCTAGCTCAAAAATGCGAGCGCTTGGTCGGTAATGCGAATGCTGGGCAGAAGTGCTCGAGTTGACGTCTCTGGAAGAAAGTGCAGGTGCATCATGGCCACGAATTCCATTTTTGGGGGGCAGGCGCAGTTCAACAAATACCAGTACGACGCGAATCGCTCCCTGTTGATCATCAAGGAAGCCTCGGCGAAGCGGATGGAAGCCGATATCGCCAAGATCGAGGGTAAATATAAGAATGATCGCCGCGTGAGCGATCTTGAGAAACAGATTTCCTCGATCGGCACCGAGGCCATTGATACGACCACGAAGCTGTCGACCGTTCAATCGGGCCTGAAGAACATTAACGATATCCGCGTCCAGTTGCTGGCCATGCGCGATACCCTTAAGCGGCCCGATGCGGCGCAGAAGGCCGTGGTCTTTGACTATGCTTATGACACCATTAATGGCTATGCAGGGACGCGCGCCAGCGATGCCAACAGCCTGATTTCCAATTCCTATAAGGGCAATGGACAGTGGGATAAAAGCTCCGAGACGTTTGTCGCGGGCTTGACTCCGGTGACCCTGACCCATCGCTTCCTGGGGTCCGACTTCGTCATCCAGCCCGATGGTGGCGGCAAGGAACTGCGGCAAGCCACGGGTGTGGCAGGTGCTCTAGTTGGTGGGGACGATGGCTCCATCGACAAGTCCGAGATTAGCAATGTCAAAGTTAATGGCGGAAATATCACCTTCGACGTGACGAAGGCCGGCGCTACCCCTGAGGATCCCTCGACCACGAGCTCCGTGTCGGGAACCCTCCAGCGCGGTGGTGGTGGTGTGTTGAAGGCTTGGGCCTACAATAACTTCTCAACCGCCGAAGATAAGGAACGGGCGACCAACGATATCAACAATGCTCTCAAGCAGCTGGCCAAAGATGAGCAGGGCTTGATGAACAACGATATAACGTTGCAGCGCGTCAAGACCACGCTGACCAACAAGAACAAGGGTCTGCAGGATCAGTATAAGAAAATCAGCACGGAAAACCTGACCGCCATGCAAGCAGAGCGTCGTGCGGTCTCAACGCGGTTCGATATGCTCAACAACCAATTAGCACTGACCTCTAGTTCGGCGCAGACCATGATCTATCAGCTGTTCGTTAAGACTCCTGCGGCAAAGCAGACCCTTATGGATGCTCTGTACGCCGCGAACGGGTACTAATCTCTCGTCGTTGACGAACGTGCGGCGCTTGTCACGTTGCGGTCAAAGGGCGGATGGTAAAGAGACGGGGGAGAGAACATCTTCCCCGTCGTTGTTTTTGTTGAGGCTTACCTGACAATGACCCAACCTTCCTTTCCCTCTTTGGCTTCCTCTTCCTATCTGTCCGTCCTTGGGCACAATATCCACCTGACCACCTGGGGTGCGCCGGATTTACCGCCGCTGGTGCTCTGGCATGGTTTGGCCCGAACCGGACGGGACTTTGATGCCTGTGGACGCGCCCTCGCGGATCGGTTCTGGGTACTCTGTCCCGATACCATTGGACGAGGCTTATCCAGTTGGTCCCAATCGCCTCACACAGATTACACCATCCCCAGCTATTGTACCCATGCTCTGGGCCTCCTTGACCAGTTGGGAATACAACAGTGCGCCTGGGTTGGAACCTCCATGGGGGGAATCATTGGGATGATTCTTGCCTCCCAAGGAAAGGACTCCCGAATCAATCGTCTGGTGCTCAACGATATTGGTCCTTTGCTGGAGCAAGAGGCGCTCCAGAGAATTTCAGACTACACTTCAACGAGCGCAACCGTCCCCACCGTCAAGGCGTTTGAAAAACTGATGCGGCGGACCTATGCGTCCTTTGGGGTGCTGTCCGATGAGACGTGGCAGCATATCGCGGAAACCTCCTTGCGCCGGAAAGAGGACGGAGGCTTCTCCTCCCATTACGACCCTGCCGTCATGGAGGTCTTCGCCGCCATGCGCGATGTGCCCTCCCTATGGGATTTTTATGACCGAATCACCTGCCCCACGTTGGTCCTACGCGGGGCCGTCTCCGATCTCTTGTCGGTGGAAACGGCGGTGTCCATGACGACGCGCGGCCCTCGGGCGCGGCTGGAGACCATCCCCGGCTGTGGACACGCACCCAGCCTGATGGTGGAGTCGGAGATTGCCCTGGTACAAGACTTTCTGCTCCAAGGACGGGGCTCCCAAAGCTCACCCCCAGAGAGTTGACCCCCGAGAGGTCTCAGCCAAGGACGTTGTTACGCCTTTCCGCTTTCCAAATGGGATGGCTCCGCTTATATCCAATGGCATTCTTGCAGCCTTTCCGAACGGAGATACCCTCATCATGGCCGAAGTGACCGAGAGCCAAGTTCTATCCGCTCTCAAAGCCGTTATCGACCCCGAGCAGAAACAGGATATCGTCAGTTTGGGCCTGGTATCTGGCGTGACCCTCAACGGAGGCCAAGTCGCCCTGGTCCTGAGCGTCGATCCTGCCCGGGGCAAGGCCATGGAACCCGTGCGAAAGGCGGCAGAGGCCGCCGTGAAGGCTCTTCCCGGCGTCAGCTCTGCCTCCGTGGTGTTGACAGCGGAGCGGGCTCCGACTCCGGCGGAGGCCGCGAAGGCAGAGGACGCGCCGCTTTTGCCCCAGGTGAAATCCATTGTCGCGGTGGCCTCGGGCAAGGGCGGAGTGGGGAAGTCCACCACCGCCGTCAATATCGCGCTGGCCTTGTCGCATCTGGGGATGAAGGTGGGGCTGTTTGACGCGGACATTTATGGCCCGTCGTTGCCTCGGATGCTGGGCCTGGCCGGACAACAGCCCGAAAGCGTTGATGGGCAGACGTTGCAGCCCATGGAGGCGTTCGGCATCAAGTGCATGTCCATCGGCTTCCTGGTGGAGGAAGACATGCCCATCATCTGGCGCGGCCCCATGGTGATGGGCGCATTGCAGCAGTTGATGCGCGATGTCGCCTGGGGAGAGCTCGACGTGATGATCGTCGATATGCCGCCGGGAACGGGCGACACTCAGTTGACCATGACCCAGAGCGTTCCCTTAACCGGCGCGGTGATTGTCTCGACCCCCCAAGATATCGCCTTGTTGGACGCACGCAAAGGCCTCAACATGTTCCGCAAGGTCGATGTGCCGGTGCTGGGCGTGGTCGAGAACATGAGCTATTACGTTTGCCCCAAGTGTGGCGACGAGGCCCATATCTTCGGTCACGGTGGTGCCAAGGTCGAAGCGGCTCGGCTGTCCTGCGACTTCCTGGGAGAGGTGCCGCTGGATATCGCCATTCGAGAGACCTCTGACCTGGGGCACCCCATCGTCGTTTCCCAACCCACCAGCCCGCACGCCGAGGCCTATTTGAGCATCGCCCGCAAGATTGCGGAAAAGCTGGAGGTGCTCCAAGGAGGCGGCAAGAAAGGACCCAAGATTCGCTTCGCGTGATCCCCAAAGATTCGCGTTGCGGACCCAGAGACAGGCGGTCAAGGGGCATCCCCCCTTGACCCTCGCCCCGATCCGCAACACTTCAAAGGCGAAGCCTCGTCTTGTCCAGCACGAGGCCAACCATGGAGGGCGTAGGCATGTCCATATCCCTCGTCACTGAGGAAGCCGCCGCCGTTAATCCCCTTGATCTGGTCGAGCAGTTTGTTACCGCCAACGACTGGCTTTTCGAGCGCCGCTCCGACGATGAGCTTGCGGTGGAAGTTCCTGGACAGTGGTGCAACTACTCGCTTTATTTTGCCTGGCGCGAGGACGTCGGTGCCATGTCTTTTGCCTGCGCCCTGGACATGAAGGTGCCGGTGAGCAAACAAGCGCAGGTGTTTGAACTCCTGGCAGAGATCAATGAGAAGATGTGGCTGGGCCACTTCGGCCTGTGGGAGGAGGATCGCATGCCGATTTTTCGCCATGCGGCCCTCTTACGCGGATCGGCGGGCTTAACCCCCGAGCAAATCGAGGACCTGATGGAAATTGCCGTCGCCGAGTGCGAGCGGTTCTATCCCGCCTTCCAATTCGTCATCTGGGGCGGCAAAACTGCCAAGGAAGCAATCGCGGCGTCTCTGCTGGACACCGTTGGCGAGGCCTAATACCGTTTGGAACGTGTCCCCTTGCGGTGAAAGAAAAGGGGGTCCGGGGCATCGCCTCGGGCGGGGGGTG
>JAVBJO010000164.1:0-10060 GCA_031546925.1 Rhodospirillaceae bacterium | reverse complement strand
CCCGGCGCAAGCCCGACAGCCCATCCACAAAAAAACATACCCGAAAAAGCGGGGATGTTTTTTTTGTGGATGGGCTGTCTTGCTTGCGCCGGGGCTGCCGCCCCAAACCCCGCATAGGACGCGATGCCCCGGACCCCCTTCTCTTTCACCAAGAGCGGGGAGCCAATCCGGATGATGAACGAAAAGAAAGAAGGCTTTCACTCTATACGATTGACGATCCTCGGACATTTCTCCACCATACCGCCCATGATGTCCGAATCCAGATCTCTTTCCGACCAAGATCGTTTCGACTGGCTCCGCCTGAGCCGAAGCGAGAATGTTGGCCCCCTCACCTTCGTTCGACTGCTCGAGCGTTACGGCACCGCGAAAGCCGCTCTTGCCGCCTTGCCCACCCTGGCGAAGCGCGGCGGACGAAGTATCACGGTCTGCTCGGTGGCCGCCGTCGAGGCGGAGATCGCGGAGGCAAGGCGATTGGGCTGTTTCTTGCTGGCCTCGTGCGAGCCCGCCTATCCGCGTTGTCTCGCGGCGACGGATGATGCGCCGCCTTTGTTGTATGCTCGCGGAAATGTCTCGCTGCTCAAGCGGCCGACGGTTGCGATGGTGGGGGCACGGAACGCCTCGGCCAACGGGCGCGTGTTTACGCGGCGCTTGGCCTCGGATCTGGGGCAGGCGGGAATGGTGGTGGTCTCCGGCTTGGCGCGAGGCATCGACACCGCGGCCCATCAGGGGGCTTTGAGCACGGGAACCGTGGCGGTGTTGGCCGGCGGCGTGGACATCGTCTATCCCCCGGAAAATGCCGAGCTGTATCAAGAGATTGTCACCATGGGATGCGTGGTGTCAGAGATGCCGCCGGGGATTCAGCCTCAGGCGCGGCATTTTCCCCGTCGCAATCGGATTATTTCCGGACTCAGCCTGGGAGTGGTGGTGATCGAGGCGAGTTTGAAGTCCGGCTCCATGATCACCGCGCGATTGGCCCTAGAGCAAGGGCGCGAGATTTTTTCTGTTCCTGGGCATCCCATGGATGGCCGCGCTCAGGGAACCAACCAACTTCTCCGAGATGGTGCCACCTTGGTTGAGAAAGCCGAAGACGTTCTCGAGTCGTTGAAACACATGTCCGAACCCGACTTGGGTGAGCCGGCGCCCCGAAGCGTTTTCACTTCGCCTCCGCCCGAACCGAGCCCCGCAGAGTTGGATCGAGCCCGGAAGCAGGTGCTGGAATATTTGAGTGCGACGCCGACAGTGGTTGACTCGATCATCCGTGAGTGCCAATTGTCTGCCTCCACGGTATCTCTGGTTCTGCTTGAGCTGGAGTTGGCGGGACGCTTGGAACGCCAAACCGGTAACCGAGTCGCCCTATTGCTGTCTTCTCATACTTTAAGTTGAGTTCGGATGAAGGTTGTCGTCGTCGAATCCCCTGCCAAAGCCAAGACCATCAACAAATATCTTGGTGCGGATTTTCATGTGTTGGCCTCTTACGGCCACATTCGCGATTTGCCCGCCAAGGATGGCAGCGTCAAGCCCGATGAGGGTTTTGCCATGGACTGGGAGACCGACCCCAAGTCGGAGCGCCAGATCAAGGAAATCATCTCTGCCGTCAAAAAGGCGGACAAGCTTTTCCTCGCCACCGATCCGGATCGGGAAGGAGAGGCCATTTCCTGGCATGTCAAGCGCGTGCTGGAAGAGCGCGGCGCTCTGAAGGGAAAAGACGTCAAGCGGGTGGTTTTCAACGAGATTACCAAAACCGCCGTCTTGGATGCCATGCGCAATCCTCGGGATATTTACCAGGATTTGGTGGATGCCTATCTGGCGCGGCGCGCTTTGGATTATTTGGTGGGCTTTACCCTCTCGCCGGTGCTGTGGCGGAAACTGCCGGGAGCCCGCTCGGCGGGACGGGTGCAGTCGGTGGCGTTGCGCCTCATCTGTGAGCGCGAGACCGAAATTGAACGATTCCGCACCCAGGAATATTGGACCGTCGCCACGGATTTCCTGACCGCCAAGGGGGCGATGATCACCGCCAACTTGACTCACTTGGAAGGAAAGAAGCTCGACAAGTTCTCCCTCCCCGACGAGGCCAGCGCCAAGGCTGCCAAGGCCGCCATCGAAGCCGCTCGGTTCAGCGTCGCCTCGGTCGAGCGGAAGAAAACGAAACGCAATCCCTACGCGCCATTTACCACCTCCACCCTGCAACAGGAGGCCAGCCGCAAGCTGCACTTCTCCGCCAAGCAGACCATGCAGATCGCCCAGAAACTCTACGAAGGCGTAGATATGGGCGGCGAGACGGTGGGATTGATCACCTATATGCGAACCGACGGCGTGCAAATGGCCGCCGAGGCCATCGCCGCTTGCCGGGATTTGATCGGGCGCGATTATGGGAAAACTTACGTGCCGGCCTCGCCCCGGATCTACAAAGCCAAGGCGAAAAACGCCCAGGAAGCCCACGAGTGCATCCGTCCCACCGATCTGTTCCGCCGCCCCGAGGACGTGGCGCGGGTGCTCGACCGGGACCAGTTGCGCCTGTACGAAATGATCTGGAAGCGCACCGTCGCCAGCCAGATGGCCTCCGCCGAGTTGGATCAAGTGGCCGTGGATGTCGCCTCCGCCGATCAGGCCACCGTACTGCGTGCCACCGGCTCGGTGGTGGTGTTTGAGGGCTTCCTCAAGGTCTATCGCGAGGATCGCGATGACGCCCCCGCCGCCGGAGAGGATGACGACGCTGAGCGCCTCCTTCCTGACGTGAAGCAGGGCGAGGACATGAAGCGTCAGGCCATTCGCCCCGAGCAGCACTTTACCCAGCCCCCCCCGCGCTACGCCGAGGCCAGTTTGGTCAAACGCATGGAAGAGTTGGGCATTGGTCGCCCCTCCACCTATGCATCGATTCTGTCGGTGTTGCAGGAGCGGGATTACGTCCGTCTGGAGCAGCGCCGCTTCATCCCCGAGGATCGCGGTCGCTTGGTCACCGCCTTCCTGGAACAGTTCTTCAAGCGCTATGTGGAGTACAACTTCACCGCCGATCTCGAGAATCAGCTCGACGAAATCTCTGACGGCACCATCAACTGGAAGACGGTGCTGGAGAAATTCTGGCGCGAGTTCTCCGCCACCGTCGACGAAACCAAGGAACTGCGGATCACCAAGGTGATCGACACCCTGGATGCTGAGCTTGGCCCCCACTTCTTCCCCGAGGACGGCTCGGGCAAGGATCCTCGGGCTTGCCCCACCTGCGCCGAGGGCCGCTTGTCGTTGAAATTGGGCAAATTTGGGGCCTTTATCGGCTGCTCCAACTATCCCGAATGCCGCTTCACCCGTCCCCTGGTGGTGCAAGGGGGCGAGGGCGGCGATACCCCTGTCGAGGGCGTCGAAGGCCCCAAAGAGCTGGGCGTCGATCCCCTCAGCAAGGAAGCCGTCACCCTGCGCAAAGGCCCTTACGGCCTTTACGTCCAGTTGGGCGAGGGCAAAAAGCCCAAGCGCGTTTCGCTCTATAAGGGGCTGGAGCCGGCAAACGTGACGCTGGACATTGCCTTGAAACTGCTCGCCTTGCCGCGCGAGCTGGGCACCCACGCTGAGAGCGGCAAGCCCGTCGCCGCAGGATTGGGGCGGTTCGGCCCCTATCTCCTTCACGATGGAAAGTACACCTCACTCACCGAGGGCGACGACGTGCTGTCGATCGGTATGAACCGCGCGATGGAATTGCTCTCGCAGCCGCGGGGGAAGGGACGGACCAGTGCCGCTCCCCTGCGCACCTTAGGCGAGAACGACGGGAAGCCCGTTACCGTTCACGCGGGCCGGTTTGGCCCCTACGTGTCCAGCAACGGCGTCCATGCCACTTTGCCCAAAAGCAGCTCTCCCGAGACGGTGACCCTGGAGGAAGCGGTGCAGATGATCGCCGAAAAGGCGGCGCGAGCCCCAGCGAAAGCCCCGGCAAAAGCTAAGGCTCCAGCAAAAGCCAAGGCCCCCGCACGAGGGAAAACGGCTCAGGCGACGGCAGCCAAGGCTGAGGAAAAACCCAAAACAGCCAAGGTAAAAACCCAGAAAGACGAGGAAAAACCTAAGACGCCAAAGGCTCCTCGCAAGCCAAAAGAAGGGAAAAGCACTGCGTCTGCGGGTTAGGGGCAAAAAATAGATTAGTGTAGCGTGGATCCATACGGTTTGGAGTAACTTCATCTCAAACCGTATGATGACTCTCTTTGACTGACGGAGTTTTTTATGTCTCGCCGGACTAAATTTTATATTTTTGTCGCATTACTCATCTGTGTTACCTTTGGTCTTTGGTTTCGGATGAAGCCGTCTCATTCCGCCATGGAAATGCCCGCTTTTTCGCCGTCTCTTTCGGCCATGAAAAGCTTCTACCAGTTTGAATTTCTACCGGATGGCTACCCGAGTCGTGCCGGCGCGTGGGCTCAACCCATCTACGGCGTTTACATTCTGAAGGATTATCTTGGACAGTATAAGAAATCGCCCACGCCAGAGTTAGAGAAAGCCTTGAAAACTGTCGCCTATGCAGCCCTTAATCGGATGCAAGAATACAAAGGCGGACTTGTTTTTTGGTATGAAGACGCCTTGGAACGAGGATCTCGTCTTCATACAAAACATTATTCTGGCTTAACACAGAGTTATTATGCTGTTATTTTTTATAAAGTCGGAAAATTATTTAACGATCAAGTTCTCGTTCAAGCTTCTGAGAAGATGTTTCTGAGTTTGACCATTCCGATAGAAGAAGGGGGCGTTTTTCATCGAACGCCTTATGGTCCTGTTATTGAGGAAGTCCCCCAACATCCCAGCAGCGTGATCCTCAATGGGTGGGGCTCTGCCCTTTTGTCGATTGACGAGTACGCGACTCTAAGCGGCTCCCGTCAAGCCCGAGCGATTTTTAACGAGAGCGTTCTCACCATGACAAAGCTCTTACCCCTTTATGATGTTCCTGGGGTGAAGAACAGCCTCTACTGCCTAACAGGATTCACTCATATTCGCATGACTCTGCCAAAGGAGGGGGCGAAAATAACAAATATGAAAATTATTGTCCCCAATCAAGAAGAGCATCCTGTCCCGGTGAGTGATGGAGAGGATACACGCTGGAAAAATTATTTTTTGAAAAAGGGCTTAACCTCAATTGAGGGAGGAGTGAAATTCACAGGTAAAACAGGGGAATTTAATGCAATTCTGTCTCTTGCCTCCTTCCCAGATCCCAATAAAATCGAGTTCAGCTTTGATGCCGAGGAGGCAATGCCGATAAAAATGGAAATACAGGTCGGTTCTTATGATCCAAGATCATCTCGTCCTGTTGAAAATACGTGGATTGAGTTTGCCAATATAGCGGCAGAACCGGGACAAAAAATAACCGTGGATGTCCCCATGGAAATTATAAAGAGAATCCCCTATCCAACAGATTTCAAAAGCAAAATAAATGGGAAGAGTACCAACCTATATCACAAAATACATCTTAGAATATTGAAGAGTTTGTATGATAAGACGGGGAATGATGCTTTTCTTACATTCCACACCAAGTGGAGTGGATATTTGCAGGATTGGTCGATGATGCCGGAGTATAGGGGATTGTATGTGAAAGAGGGGAAGGGCGTACAGCCTCTGTGGAGCGGCGTTCAGGGGTGAAAAAAAGGGTGTGGGGCCAGGCCCCACACCCTTTTTTTCCTCAAAGGTGCGTGTTCAGACGATTTCAATCATCTTCTGGAAGGCAGCAATGGCCCCAGGCAGATAGACTCCAACCAGGATGTTGATGGTCGCATCGATATCCTCGTTGCCGGTTTCTTGATAGACCCAGCGCCGGATTCCCACATAGCCGATGGCGCCGTGCAGACCAGACACGCAGGCGATTTCCTCGTCCGAGATGGGGGTATCGGGATTGCGCCCAATTTCGCTGCGGATCGCCCGACAGATGGGGTCGATGGTTCGCTCGCGCACCGAGCGGATATGGCCGTTCATCCGATTTCCGTCTTTCAGTCCGGCAAAGATGAACAGGCGCATCCGTTCGTAACTGAAGTTGATCCGGGCATAGCGACGATAGAGGTCGGTGACGCGATCATGGAGAGATCGAGACTCCTCTGTCATCAGTTTGTCCCATTTTTCGTCCCAGCCGTCCGCGAACAGCTCTTTGTAGATGCGCTCGATCAGAGATTCCTTATCTGGAAAGTAGCGGTACAGCAGAGGCTGCGTTACGCCAAGGCGTCGCGCGAGAACGCGGGTTTGTCCATCGAGACCAACTTCGGCAAAAAACCGGATAGCTTCTTCAATGATAAGTTTCTCTCTCTCCTGACGGGGCAGACGGCGGCGGGGTTTCTTCTGCGGTAGGGACGTCGCGATGATGCTCATTTTTTGGGCACTATTGTCCAGAGGGCTAGATATGATGCACTTTGATACCACGCTACCGCCAGAGGTGGAAGAGCGTTTTGCACACTTTTTATTGTGGTGGATTTAAGTAAATTTTTTATTTATCTAAAAGTTGATTTTTTCTTTCTAAAATATCTTATCCAGGGTGAGATTTCGCCCAAAATAACAAATCTAAGGTGTAGGTCGGGAGGGGGAGGCTCCCTTGACCCTTGCCGGGTCCGGCTCGACGTTCGTCCCCTTTGAGAGCGCGCTTCCACTCCCCATCGTAAGGGGGTGACTCTTTGAGAGGGGACCCCATGCTGAGATCATTGGCGGTCGCCGCTTTGACTGGACTCCTGTCGTTTACCAGTGCCGAAGCCGCCGACATTCCCAAGGAAGATGAATTGTTACCTCGGGGTCAGTTGTTTGACCCTCTGACCGCCGACCCGCGTTGGCCGCATTTTTCCGCCGCTGTCCACAGTTACGGCGGAGACGCCGGCCTCAACACCGCCGGCGCGGTCAGTCTTGGCGACGGTTTCCTGTTTTACCGCGGTCCCGTCGGGGAAGGAGGCTGGAGTATCGGCCTTCAGGCCAGCGTTTTCGCCGTTTTTGATTTGGATGCCGCCTCCAAGGATTTGGTGAACGCCGATTATTGGGTCGGCATTCCCGTGGCGTGGCGTGAGGGGGAATGGTCTGCTCTGGGGCGGATCTATCACCAAAGCTCTCATCTTGGCGATGAGTTCCTGTTGCGCAGTCAAAATAATGAGAAATCACGGATCAACCTCAGTTTCGAGGCGGTTGACGTGAAGCTTTCACGGGATTTCCTCGATAAGGCCATTCGAGTCTACGCCGGAGGCGGGATCTTGTTTGACCAAGAGCCGGACCTCAAGCGAGGCATGCTTCAGGGGGGGTTGGAGCTTCGTAGCCCCTGGGCCTTCGCCAACGAACACATCCGCCCCATTGCCGCTCTGGATCTGCAAAGCATTCAAGAGACAGGATGGAATATGGATGTGTCTACACGAGCGGGGATCGAGATCAATGGGGATAAAAATAAGGATTTAACAGTTAAGCTCCTCCTGGAGTACTACCATGGACGCAACCCGAATGGACAATTTTACGTTAATGATGTCGAATTTTACGGCTTTGGCGCTCATGTTTTCTTCTAAGATTTCCGTTTCACCCGAGCGGTTGGTTCCGCTTGCAGGGGATCGTCCGGCCACCAATGCCGGGGGTAGCGTCCTTTCAGATCGGCTTTGACCTCGCGGTAGGTGGTCTTCCAGAATCCAGCGAGATCCTGGGTCACTTGGACCGGTCGGCGGGCGGGGGAAAGAAGATGGAGCAAGAGGGGCACCTTTCCCCCCGCGATACGCGGCGTATCGCTGCACCCGAACATCTCCTGGAGCCGCACGGCGAGCACCGGCGTTTCCCCGCTGTAATCCACCGGAATCCGGCTGCCCGAGGGGACGCTCACATGGGTGGGAGCCATGGCGTCGAGATGCCTCGCTTCTGCCCACGAGAGGTGATCGCGCATCAAGTGCTCCATGTCCAGCCGCGCCAAGTGCGCTCGTCGCATGCACCCCTGAAGGGCCGCTCCCGCCCACGTCTCAAGGGACTCCAGCAAAGCCTCGTCCGAGAGATCCGGTCCTCCCCCATCCGGCTCCAGGGCACGCAGAAGCGCCACTCGGCGACGGAAAGTGAGGGCTTCCGCCGTCCAGGGAAGGCTCTCGATCCCGAGGGAGCGCACGCCCTCGATCATCGCCGCGACCAGGGCCTCCGGCGTGGCGGAGGTCAGGGGTCGGTCCTCGATCACCAAGTGGAGCAGCTTCTGTTGACGCCGGGCGGAGACGCTTTCCTCTCGGGCGTCCCAAGCCACCACGTCTTCTTCGCGCACCAAGCTGGCAAAGTGGTGTTTGATATCGGCCAGAGCCACGGGAGCGGCGCGAAAAATACGCGCCTCGCGACGGTTGCCGTCGGTTTCGGCCACCACCAGCCAGTCCTCCGCCGAGAGCGGTTCCGCGGTGGCGAAAAATGCCCCTCGTCCCCCCGACAGGGCATAGCGCGGCTCTCCCCCCGGACGACGACGGGCGATCCGGTCGGGATAGGCGAACGCCAGGAGGAGGCCGGCGTCCTTGCTCTCCCCCCCATCTCCATTTCCGCCGAGGCGACGCCGCCATTCCTTGGCGACGCGACGCACGCCGGCGAGGGCGGCAGGGTCTACACCGGGAGAGGAGCCAGAGTCACGACGCAACACCTCCAGGCGGAGCCGAATATCCGCATCCCGCCCACCGCGCAGAATGTCCCGCTCCGAGAGCAACGCCGCGAGGTCGCAGGCGAGACCACTCCACCCCAGCTCTCGCGCCGACAGCAGCATGTGCGCCAGTCGAGGATGCAGCGCCAGGGGATTCATGGCGCGGCCATGCCGGGTCAGCCGTCCCGTCTCATCCAAGGCCCCCAATTCCCTCAAGACCTCGCGGGCCCGAGCAAGCGCCGCCGCCGGAGGCGCATCCAGCCACGCTAAATCTTGTTCCGCCCCGAGCCCCCATCGCGCGAGATCCAAAGCCAAGGGCATCAAGTCCGCCTCAAGAATCTCCGGGGTGGAAAAGGGGGTGAGCGCTCGATCCTCGGGTTCGGACCACAGGCGGTAGCAAACCCCAGGGCTTTGTCGCCCGGCGCGGCCTCGGCGTTGATCGGCAGCGGCGCGGCTGACGGGGAGAGTCTCCAACCGCGTCATCCCCGAGGCCGGATCAAAGCGCGGAACGCGCATCCGGCCGCAGTCGATGACCACGCGCACGCCGTCGATGGTCAGCGAGGTCTCGGCGATGGAGGTCGAAAGCACCACCTTGCGCCGCTGGAGCGCGGAGCGCCGCAACGCCCGATCTTGGGCCGCTTGGGGGAGATCGCCGTAAAGAGGCGTTACCTCCACTTCCTCCCTTAACGCAGAGAGGAGGGACTCAACCCGACGGATCTCGCCTGCTCCGGGCAGGAAAACCAGAATGTCCCCGGTGGGCTCTTCCTCCAGAGCCTGGAAAACCGCCGCTGCGACCGCGTCGAGAAGACGACGGGGGTCCGCCGGACGGCCGAGAAATCGCGTCTGGACCGGGAAGGCGCGTCCTTCCACACTGAGGATCTCCGCTCCTCCCAGCAGACGCGAGACTGAAACGCCGTCGAGCGTGGCCGACATCACCAGAATCTTCAGGTTCTCGCGCAGGACGGAACGGGTCTCGAGGCACAGCGCTAGCCCGAGATCCGCATGCAACGAGCGCTCGTGGAACTCGTCGAAAATCACCAGGCCCACGCCGGGGAGAGCCGCATCCTCTTGCAGCATGCGGGTGAGGATACCCTCGGTAACCACCTCGATCCGAGTCCGGGGGCCGACCTTGGTCTCGAAACGGATGCGGTAGCCCACCGTCTCGCCAACCGATTCGCCCAGAGTCTCCGCCATGCGCGCGGCTGCTGCGCGGGCGGCGAGGCGGCGAGGCTCCAACAGGAGTATCCGTTGGCCGATGAGCCACGGTGCATCAAGCAGTGCGAGGGGAACGCGCGTGGTCTTGCCCGCTCCGGGGGGGGCGTGGAGGACCAGTCCGGGGGCGGCGGAAAGAGTGGAGCAGATCAGATCAAGGGGGAGCATGGCGTACCCCATGGGGTGGCGGGGGCCGCGGCCCCGAGGACCCCCCCCGGCCCCCCGCCCCCAGGCAGGAATGGGCGTGTAAGCCGCCACCCACACCCAACCCCCCACACAAAA
>JAVBJO010000005.1:0-4784 GCA_031546925.1 Rhodospirillaceae bacterium | reverse complement strand
CCCGGGGCGATGCCCCGGACCCCCATACATTTAATCGGCTATCCGATCTTAATGTTACAGATATACCTCGCATACTCCGACACCGTCCGATCCGAGGAGAATTTCCCCATCCGAGCAACATTGAGGATCGCCTTGCGGTTCCACTCTTCCTGGTTTCGGTAGCAACAATCCACGGCCTCCTGAGCGGTAGCATACATGGCATAATCCGCCGCCAGCAGATAATGATCCTGAGAGGTCAGATTGTTGACCAGGGAGTGGAAGCGATCCGGTTGATCGGGCGAGAAAAATCCGCTGCAGATCATCTCCAGGGTTTTCTTCAAGTCCTCGTTGGCGTTGATGTCGGCCATGGGATTGGGGGCTTCGGCTCTGCGTCGAGCAACTTCCTGGGCCGTCAAGCCGAAGAGGAACATATTTTCCTCCCCGACTTCCTCACAGATTTCCACATTGGCGCCGTCCCAGGTTCCAATAGTGAGGGCGCCGTTCATGGACATCTTCATATTGCCGGTTCCCGAGGCCTCTGTCCCAGCGGTAGAGATTTGTTGCGACAACTCAGCAGCCGGCATGATCAATTCGGCGGAGGAAACATTATAGTTGGGCAGAAAGACCAGTTTCAGCTTATCGCCAACCAAGGGGTCGTTATTGACCACATCGGCGACATCATTGATGAGCTTGATGATCAGCTTCGCGGTAACGTATCCCGGCGCAGCCTTTCCACCGATAATCACCGTCCGACGCACCACATCCGCGGCGGGATTGGCACGAATACGAGCATACCGAGCGATGACACTCAAAACATTCAGCAACTGCCGCTTGTATTCGTGGATTCGCTTGACCTGAACATCAAACAGAGACTCGATAGTGACATTCACCCCCAAGCGCTGGGCGATCATGGTTGCCAGCACTGCCTTATTGGCGCGTTTAACGGCGGCGAATTGGGTGCGGAAGGCAGGATCATCGGCGAAGGGTTCCAGTTTTCGTAGCAGATCGAAATTGGTGACCCAACCATCGCCAATGGCGTCATAAAGCAGCCGAGTCAGCAGCGGATTAGCCGCCACCAACCAGCGACGTGGTGTTACCCCGTTGGTTTTGTTGTTGATTTTACCAGGAGAGAGATACTCAAAATCCGAGAAGATGGTGGATTTCATCAAGCCGGTATGGATGGCGGCAACGCCGTTGACCTTATGGCTTCCCACCACCGCCAGGTGAGCCATGCGGATGCGGCGCTCCCCCTCCTCACTAATGATGGAGACGCGGCGCAGTAATTCCGGTGCATCGGGATGGCGATAGCGGACCTGTTGCAGGAATTCATGGTTAATCTGGTAGATGATTTCCAGATGCCGCGGCAGAATCCTCTCGAACATGGCGACGGGCCAAGTTTCCAGAGCCTCAGGCAGGAGCGTGTGATTGGTGTAGGCGCAAGAGGCGCACGTCAGTTTCCAGGCTTGGGCCCAGGGCAAATGGTATTCATCCACCAGAACGCGCATCAACTCCGAAACCACCAGGGATGGATGCGTATCATTCAACTGGACTGCAACTTGACTCGGCAAGTCTTCCCAATTGCTATGTTTCTTGCGGAACCGTGCCAGAATATCTTGGATCGATGCCGCAACAAAAAAGTACTCTTGTTTAAGGCGCAGCTCGCGCCCGCGCACCGTCATATCCGATGGATAAAGTACCTTCGAGAGTGTTTCCGTCTCATTCTTGGCACGAACCGCCTCGATATAGTTTCCCGCATTAAAGTCCTTCAGATCGAACTCGCGAGTTGACTTCGCGGACCACAGGCGCAGATTGTTGACGGTCTTTCCGCCGTAACCGGGGACGGGAACATCATAGGCCATGGCCATGACTTCCTCGGTATCGGTCCAATGGGCGCGCTCGTGACCCAGCACGTCCTTGAAATGCACCACCCGCCCGCCGAAACGCACGGGATAGAGCACGCCAGGGCGAGGAAACTCCCACGGACTGCCGTAGCGCAGCCAGTTTTCCGGGCTTTCCACCTGCCAGCCATGCTCAATGTGCTGGGTGAACATTCCATAATCATAACGAATGCCGTAGCCGAAGCCCGCGATTCCCAAGGTCGCCATGGAATCCAGCAAGCAGGCCGCCAGACGCCCGAGACCGCCATTGCCAAGGGCGGCTTCCTCTTCCCAAGCGGCAACCTCTTCAAAATCCAGGCCCATCTCGGCGATGACCGCCTTGACCGTATCGAAAATACCCAGATTGATCATGGCGTTGACCAGAGTTCGCCCAATGAGGAACTCCATGGACATGTAATACACACGCTTCTGATCTTGCTGGTAATAGCCGTTGAGCGTCTTCATCCAGCGCTCGGACATTCTGTCGCGCACGGTATGAGCGGCCGCCATGAACCAGTCTCTGGCCTTGGCGTTGATCGGCTCCTTGCCAACGGAGTAGAGGAGATGGCTTTCTAAACTGCGACGGATGCTCTGGGCATCGTCTGGGCGAGGGCCGGCGCTCATTCTTCTCTGTACTCCGGTGGCGCATCCTTGGGGGGTGAAGTGTCCCCGACAGGGCCGAGGAGTCAAGGAATTTCATTTCGACAGGGGGAGGGGCAAGGGGCCGTTGCCCTTTGCCCTCCTCTCCTTAGTTTTCGCGATGGGTCCGCTCAAGCTGCTCGTGGCGCTCCTGCGCCTCGATAGAGAGGGTGGCAATCGGCCGTGCCTCCAGCCGTCGCAGAGAGATTTTCTCTCCTGTCTCCTCGCAAAGCCCATAGCTCCCATTATCAATTCGGGAAATGGCTTCGTCGATTTTTCCGATCAGCTTTCTCTCTCGATCCCGGGTCCGGAGTTCCAGGGCGCGGTCTGTTTCCGCCGAGGCTCGATCCGCGATGTCCGGCTCCTGGAGCCCCCCCTCCTGAAGGTGGGCAAGGGTTTCATCGGACTCGCGCAGCAGTTCAACGCGCCAGGCGAGGAGTTTTTTGCGAAAATAGGCCCTCATGAGATCATTCATGAACGGCTCTTCATCGGTTGGGCGATAGCCAGGTGGGAGAGTCAAACTCATATGGTTCCCCAAGACGGCAGTTCCCCAAGACGGCGGGCATCCTGGATTCGCGGGGGAATATATGAGGAGGCGGTCCGCATCGCAAGAGGTGTTACAACCTTACACCCCTCGAAAGACCACGATGCGCAGACCAGGCATGCGAAACGATTCATTGTTTTTTAAGGGCAAAAGGGACAAACTACGGTCAGTCAGAGCATTTTTTTTAGAACTGGGGTTTTGCGATGTACGACAAATTAACCGTCGCCACGCTTGCGAAAAGTCGGATGGACTGGATCGCGCGTCGGCAAGAGGTGCTGTCGGAAAATATCGCCAATGCCAACACCCCTAAGTATGTTCCTCGGGATCTGACGCCCTACAACTTCAAGGAAGCGCTGAAACAAACCCTCCCCCATGTGGAGATGAAAGTCACCAGCCCGCTCCACATCAAGGCCGAGGTTCCTGATTCGGTGAACGTGGTGTCCAGCAAGCGGACCTATGAGTCCGCGCCCGATGGCAATGCCGTGATCCTGGAAGAGCAAATGGCCAAGATGGGGGAGGCCAAATCCGCCTATGAAACCGCCGCCTCCCTGTTTCAAAAACAATTCAAGATGTTCCGAACCGTCTTGAGCCGTGGATCGTGAGAAGGACGCTAACTCATGGATGAGTTGCAGAAAAGCACCAAGGTCGCCATCTCTGGCATGAAGGCCCAGGCCGAGCGGCTGAGAGTCATCTCGGAGAACCTCGCCAATGTGGACTCCCTGGCGCGCACGCCGGAGGGGGTTCCCTATAAGCGCAAGGTGGTGACGTTCAAGAACCAACTCGATCAGACCACGGGGCTGTCGTCCGTTAAGGTCGATAAGGTTCGGGATGATCCGTCAGAGTTCCAACGGCGCTACGATCCGAAACATCCAGCCGCCAATCGGGATGGGTATGTGTTGGCCCCCAATGTCAATCCTCTGATCGAGATGATGGACATGCGCGAGGCCCAACGCAGCTACGAGGCCAACCTGTCCGTCATTAGCTCCTCGCGCCAGATGATGTCGCGAACCATTGAAATGCTCCGCTGAGGAAAAATGTCATGACCAACGTCGCCAGTGCCCTTAGCGCCTACGCCAACGTCGCCAAGCCAGATATGGGCTCGCCCATGGAAGCGCGCGATGTGGAGCCCGGATCGGGCTTCGCTGGCGCTCTGAAAGGGATTGTGGATACCTTCCGTCAGTCTGAACAAATGTCCGCCTCTGCCATCGCCGGAAAAGCCGATATCCGAGATGTGGTTGCCGCCGTCAACAACGCCGAGATGACCTTGGAAACCGTCGTGGCGGTTCGGGACAAGGTAATCAACGCCTATAACGAAATCATGCGTATGCCGATCTGACGGCAGATCATGACCGAAGCCGAACTGATCGAGATCGCACGGGAGACCGTCCTGGTGATGATCACCGTCGCCGCCCCGCCTTTGCTGACGGGGTTGGCCGTGGGGTTGGTCATCTCGATTCTCCAGGCGGTGACGCAAATCCAGGAAATGACCCTGACGTTCGTGCCGAAGGTTTTGTTGGTGTTTACCGCCGTTATCGTGTTTTTGCCGTTTATGCTGGGGAAGATGGATGCCTTTTGGAAGGTAACCATGGATAGGATGGCAGGCGGCGGCGGGGGCTAACGGGGTCCCAAGGGGCTTTGCCCTTTGGCGGGGGTGTCGGGGGCAGCACCCCTGACCAGGGCGTAAGCCCATGAACCCATCCCCCCGACCAACCCCAGCACCCTTACCCTGATGCATCAGGGTAAGG
>JAVBJO010000194.1:0-10151 GCA_031546925.1 Rhodospirillaceae bacterium | reverse complement strand
CCCCAACAAAAAACCCCCGAAACAATCGGGGGTTTTTTGTTGGGGGGTCGGGGGGGATGCAAGGTCTTGGCTTGCGCCGGGGCTGCCGCCCCAACCCCCGCCCGAGGCGATGCCCCGGACCCCCTTTTCTTTCATCGCCGGGGAGGCAACGGGATCACCGTCAGCGACGCAAGACTCCCCCCGTTCCCTTCTCGACCTCGGTAACGACCTTGCGAGCAATTTCTTCAATCTCTTCATCGGTGAAGGTCTTTCCTCCCGGCTGAAGAGTCACGGACACAGCCATGGACTTTTTACCCTCTTCGCCGCCGCCGTGATAGAGATCGAACACCTCGGCAGAGACGATATGAACTTTATCAGCATTGCGAGTGGCACGGAGGACACTGGCCGCAGGGACGCTGGCCTCCAGAATAAAGGCGAAATCGCGCTCCACCGCCTGGAAAGCGGAAGCCTTGAGGGGCGGACGCGCCTTGCCCGGTTTCGCCTTGCGGAGGGGAAGGGTATCCAGGAACACCTCGAACCCCACCACGGGGCTTTTAAGATCCAGGGCGGAGAGAAGTCCCGGATGGATCTCTCCGAACAGAGCGACGGTTTTTTGCCCCAGAGTCAGCGCCCCCGAGCGTCCCGGATGATACCAGCCTGGCGTGGTAGCGGAAATCTGGAGGGACTCAGTATTGACCCCGGCGGCCTGGAGGGCAGCCAGAGCATCGGCCTTGGCGTCGAAGGCATCGACGTGGCGTGTTTTCTCCGTCCAATGGCGCGGCACGGCGCGTCCAGCCCGCACACCGGCGGCGACGGAACGCTGTTGTGACGGGCTGTCGAACTGCGGTCCAATCTCGAACAGAGCCGGATCCTTACTCCCGCGATCACTGTTGCGTCCCACAGCCAAGAGCAGGTTCGGCAACACCGACGGACGCATGACATCCAGGTCCGAAGAAATAGGATTGGCCAGACGCAACCCGGGTTGGTCCGCCCCGAACAACTTGGCCGTGTCCGACGAGAGGAACGACCAAGTGACCGCCTCCACCAAGCCTCGGGTCGCGAGTTCCCGCCGTACCCATCCGGTGACTCGCTGGGAAGGAGTCAGCACAGGAACCGGCATGGCGGGGCGGGGCAGGGATACCGCAGGCAAACGGTCGTACCCGTGGATGCGGAGAATTTCCTCCACCAGGTCGGCCTCATTGACGAGATCGGCCCGCCACGACGGGGGCTGCACCGACAAGGTCGCCCCGTGGGCCGCCACATCGCATCCCAGGGCACGCAAGATCGTCTCTTGACGTCCGGTGTCCACCTCGACGCCGCCCAGGCTGGCGACGCGAGCGGGGCGGAAGGAGATGCTGCGACGCCACGCCGGTTCCGCTCCGGCGGAGATCACCTCGGAGGCCTCTCCCCCGCAGAGATCCAGGATCATCTGAGTGGCGATGGCGGCGGCATCGAACAGGAAGGCGGGATCGACGCCGCGCTCGAAGCGGAAGCGGGCGTCGGAGAGAATCTCCAGCTTCCGCCCCGTGGTCGCCGTGCGGATGGGATCGAAATAGGCCACCTCAAGGAACACCGAGGTGGTGGAATCGCTACAGCCCGAGGCTTCTCCCCCCATGACCCCGCCCAACCCTTCCGGGCCGGACTCGTCGGCAATAACCGTCATGGTTTCGTCCAAGGGGTAGGTCTTGCCGTTCAAAGCGGGCAGCGTTTCCCCCACCTGCGCCAGGCGCACCTGGATATCGCCCTTGACGGTGGCTGCATCGAACACGTGCAGTGGCCGCCCCAGGTCGTAGGTCATGTAGTTGGTGATATCCACCAGCGCCGAGATGGGACGCAAGCCAATGGCGGTCAGACGGTCCTTCAGCCATTGCGGACTCGGGCCATTTTTCACGCCTCGGATCACGCGCCCGACGAAAAGCGGGCACGGCGAGGGCTGTATCGCCCCAAACGCCAACCGAACGCCGATGGGGCTTTTGAAGGCAGACACCAGGGTCGGAACAGGAAGCGGCTTCAACTGCCCCAATCCCGCTGCCGCCAGATCCCGGGCAATTCCGCGCACGCCCAGGCAATCGGCGCGATTGGGGGTGATGGAAACTTCGATGGTGATCTCGAAGGGGATGACCTCAGCGAGAGGGCTGCCCAGGGGTGTCCCCTCGGGGAGCTCGGCGATGCCTTCGTGGTCCTCCCCTAGGGAAAGCTCTCGCCACGAGCACATCATCCCTTGGCTTTCCACGCCTCGGACCATGCCTTTCTTGAGCGGCTCGCCGGTCACGGGGATAACAACACCCGGCTGCGCCAGGATGACCTTCAAGCCAGCGCGGGCATTGGGCGCCCCACACACCACTTGAAGGATACCCTTGCCGGTATCGACCTTGCAGACGCGCAAGCGGTCGGCACCGGGGTGTTTTTCCGCCTCAAGCAGATGACCAACGATGAAGCCTCGCACCTTGTCGGAGGGATTATCGCACCCCTCCACCTCTAGCCCGAGGGAGGTCAACCGCTCGACGATCTCGGCGACAGAGGCGGTGGTATCCAGGTGTTCCTTGAGCCACGACAGCGTGAATTTCATGAGAGCAGCTTTCTAGCGAGCGAGGCCACCGGAGAGGGTCGGCATATCAAGCGGCAAAAAACCGTAATGCCGCAGCCACCGCAAGTCCGCATCGAAAAAGGTCCGAAGATCGGGAATGCCATATTTCAACATGGCGACGCGTTCGACTCCCATGCCGAAGGCGAAGCCTTGGTATTCCTCGGGATCGAGGCCGCAGGCGCGCAAGACATTGCCGTGCACCATGCCGCACCCCAGGATTTCCAACCACCCTGCGCCGGGACCGATTCTCAACTCCCCCCCCTCGCGCGAGCAACCGATATCCACCTCGGCAGAGGGTTCGGTGAAGGGGAAGAAGCTGGGGCGGAAGCGCACCGGCACATCGGTAATCTCGAAGAAGGTGCGGATGAACTCGATCAGCGTTCCCTTCAGATGACCCATGTGCGAGGTCTTGTCGATGACCAACCCCTCCACCTGATGAAACATCGGTGTGTGAGTCATGTCGGAATCGCAGCGATACGTCCGTCCCGGCGCGATGATGCGAATCGGCGGCGGAGAGGACAGCATCGTCCGGATCTGCACCGGACTGGTATGAGTCCGCAGCAAGCGCCGCGTTCCATCGGGCTCGGGGCCAAAATAAAACGTGTCGTGCATCTGCCGCGCCGGATGCTCGGGCGGAATATTGAGCGCGGTAAAATTGTGGAAATCGTCCTCGATATCCGGTCCTTCGGCGACGGCAAAGCCCATTTGGGCGAAAATCGTGGTGATTTCCTCCATCACCTGCGGGATGGGATGCAGGCGACCTTGCGCTTCGGGGCGGATCGGCAGCGTGATATCCAGCCGCTCCTCGGCCAGGCGCTGATCCAAGACCTTCCGCTCCAGAGCGGTTTTGGCAGAGGCGATGGCGAGAGTAATGTCGTCCTTCAGCACATTCAAACGGGCTCCGGCGAGCTTGCGCTCCTCGGGGTCCATGCGGCCTAGGCTTGCCATCAGCGAGGAAATGACCCCCTTCTTGCCCAGAGCCGCCACGCGAGCGGCATCCAGAGCCTCCAAAGACTCTGCGGCCGCCACGGCGGCAAGAGCATCGGTGCGGATCGTGGTGAGATCGTCCATGATTTTTCCCGGATACGGGGACAGCGCTACAGCGCCGGAAAAGGGGTATGGAAGGGAAGGGAGAGAAAACCCTCTCCCTTTCCCGCCAAACCTTAAAGTTAGGCCAGGGCGGCCTCGGCCTTTTCCACCAAAAGCTTAAAGGAGTCCGGCTCCCGAGCGGCGATATCGGCCAGTACCTTGCGGTCCAGGGCAATCCCCGCCTTCTTCAGCCCGTTCATGAAGCGAGAGTACGGCATCCCATACTGACGCGTTCCAGCGTTGATGCGCTGAATCCACAAACCACGGAAGTTACGCTTCTTGGCGCGACGGTCGCGGTAGGCATACCGCAGAGCCTTCTCGACCTTTTCAATCGCGACGCGGAAACAGCAATTCGAGCGACCCCGGTATCCCTTGGCCAGCTTGATGATCTTACGATGGCGGGCGTGCGTCGTGACGCCCCGTTTTACGCGGGCCATTATTTGCTCCCGTTGGGCAGGTAGTAGGTCTTGACCTTGTCGGCATCACCCTTAAACAGAATAAAGCCACCACGAGCCTGGCGCTTCATATCCTGGGGTTTGGCGGAAAGACAGTGACGCTTGTTGGCGGCACTTGCCTTTACCTTGCCGGAGGCGGTTAACCGAAACCGCTTTTTGGCGGAGCTTTTGGTTTTCATCTTGGGCATTTTCGCTTCCTTCTAGGAAAGAGGACGGATGAGCGATTCGGAACATCAGGGCATGCCCATGCCTTGGCTGTTCGGAGACCGGGTGGTTATACAAGTGCCAGCAAAACGGGTCAAGGGTCCGTGACCCTTGACCCGTCGCTCACCTGCAATGCCCCGTAAGCCTAAAAACGCCCTGACAATAAATAGTGTAATCCCATGAATATCATCGCGGTGGAAACAAGGAAGACTATCGTCTTCGATGCCCTCTCCAACGAGGGCGATCACATTGGAGCGTCCAACATCCAGACGAGGCTTATCTAAGGTCCGATCCCAAACCTCTAATTTGGGGTGACTCGCCGATTTAAAACCCTCCACCAGAAGCAGATCAACATCTTTAATGGAAGATGTAAGAGTTTCAAGTTGAAAATCATCTTCTGTCGTATGGAAAAGAGAGAATCGGCTGGAAGAAGCAACCATAATTTCACAAAATCCGGCCTCCGACACAGCATCCAGCATCTCATCTCGGAATTTCATCGACGCATGATGCGTGTGCTTCAGTGTCGCTACTTCTAAACCGCAAGAGATTAACTCTGGGAGAAGGCGACAGAGAAGCGTCGTCTTTCCACTCCCGCTCCAGCCCGCAATTCCAAGAACCTTCATGGTAGGAATTGCTCCGCGAGAATGCGCTCCTCCAGATTATGCTCTGGATCAAACAACAAGGTCAGGCCGATGCTGCGATCCTCTTGAATCTCGACCGAGAGAACCTCGCGAACCTCCGTGTAATCCGCAACTGCCGAAACAGGGCGTTTATCGGACTCCAGTACCTCGAACATCACTTTTGCCGTGTGCGGCAGCAAGGCACCCCGCCATCGCCGAGGACGAAATGACGATATGGGAGTCAACGCCATAATTCCCGCACCAAGTGGAATAATCGGACCATGCGCCGATAAATTATACGCCGTTGAACCCGCAGGAGTAGCGACAAGAATACCATCACAAATTAACTCTGGCATTCGTATTTTCTCGTCAATACGAATGCGAATTTTTGCCGCTTGGCGGCTTTCTCGTAACAGAGAAACCTCGTTGATGGCGAGAGCTTCCGTTATTGATCCGTCAACTTGACGCGCTCGCATCCGGAGAGGGTGAAGCGTAACCGCTTGAGCCCGTTCCAAACGTTCCAGAAGACCACCCTCGTGAAATGTGTTCGTCAGAAAGCCAACTGTTCCGCGATTCATCCCGTAAATTGAGGCCTTGTTGTCAATGAAACGGTGCAGCGTTTCGAGAAGAACGCCGTCGCCGCCAAGGGTCACAATCACATCCGCCTCTTCCGGCGGGACGTGAGGGTAACGGGATTGCAGACGGTGGAGGGCCGCTTGGGCGCTCTCGGTGGTGGAGGAGACGAAGGCGAGGCGAGAAAACGTCATGAGTTCCACCCTGCGAAAGGGTCATGGACCCTTGACCCTTTCGCAGGGTGGAACTCATGGTTTTTCTCCCATCACGTGCTTCACCGCCCCCGCCAATTGCTTCAACGAAAACGGCTTCGGCAGAAAATGAATCCCCGCCTCTGGATCGATTCCATTCCGAGCCACATCCTCGGAATACCCTGAGATCAAAATCAGTTTAATCAGCGGCCGCTCCATGCGCACCAATTTTGCCAAGGTCACACCATCCATCCCCGGCATGACCACATCAGAGATGAGGACATCGATTCCATCATTGGCGCGCAGCACGTCAAGCGCCTGCTCCCCAGAGCGCGCTTCGATGACGCGATAGCCTTTGTTTTTGAGGGCTCTGGTCCCGAACATGCGCACAGCGTCTTCGTCTTCGACCAGGAGGATGGTTCCGCTCCCTGTCAGATCGGTTGGGATGGACTCGACGAGGGGAGCAGGGACTCGTTTTGCCTCGACCGAGGCGGCGACCTCAAAGCGTGGGAGAGAGATAGCAAAGGTGCTCCCCTGTCCAACGATGCTTTCCACGAGGATAAAGCCGTCAGTTTGGCGAACAATCCCGTAAACAGTGGAGAGCCCGAGTCCGGTTCCGGCTCCGACTTCCTTGGTGGAGAAGAAGGGCTCGAAGATGCGGACGATATTTTCCTGGGGAATTCCGGTTCCGGTATCGGAGACCTCGATCAACACGTAATCCCCGGCGGGCATCAGCTCCGAGCCACGTTGCATGGGGTGTTCGACGAAGGTGGTACTGGTGCGGATCGTCAAGGTTCCGCCTCCGGGCATAGCGTCTCGGGCATTGACGGCGAGATTGATGATGACTTGATCGAACTGTCCAGGATCGACTCGGACGAGGCCCAAGTCTCGTCCATGGATAATTTTCAACTCCACCACTTCACCGAGCAGACGCCGCAAGAGAACGCTGAGTTCCGCTAGAGCATCAGTCACGTTCAACAATCGAGGTTGCAGCGTTTGTCTTCTGGAGAAGGCCAACAACTGCCGCACCAAGCTAGCAGCGCGATTGGCATTTTGCTTAATCTGCATGATATCGGCGAAACTCGGATCGCCTGCCCCGTGACGCTGGAGTAACAGATCGCAAAAGCCGATCATGGCGGTGAGGAGGTTGTTGAAATCGTGAGCGACGCCTCCTGCCAATTGTCCCATAGCCTGCATTTTCTGAGATTGGGCGAACTGCTCTTCCAGATTCCTCTGTTCGGTCGCGTCGATGAAGTGGACGATGAGACCAGAGATATCTCCATCCTCATGGGTTGGGGTCACGAATAACTGAGCGATAGGTGTGCGTTTGCCGATCAAGCGCACTTCCATGTGGATCCCGGGAAGAGAGCCCAGCAACACCTTGGTGAGTTGGGCATTGGCTTGGGCTCTTTGGCTTTCGGTGATGAGGTCCGCCAACATGGTCCCGGCGATGGCATCGTGTCCCAGCCCGATCATGGACTGGAAGGCGAGATTGCACGTTCCGAGCGCCCCATCCAGATCAATCAGGGCGATGCCCACCGGCGCATCGTCGAACAGCCAGCGGAATCGACGTTCCGCCGTGCGGAGCGCTCGCTCCCACTGGTGCTCGGGGATCAGGTCGCGCACCACCACCGAGCGGGTATGAATCTCTCCGCCATCATCGAACACGGTGTGGGCGAGAACGGCTTGGAAGACCTCTCCGCCGCGTCCGATGAGGCGCAACTGGGTGCGTTCCTCTTCGGGGTCGGGGCGGCGTCCCAGAGCCTCCTCCACGCTCCGGCCGACCAATTCATTGGGGGGGCGTCCCAACCACTCGGCCAAGCGGTTGTTGACCGAGCGAAGGATCCCATCGGAATCGGCGGAGTAACATCCAATGGGGAGGAAATCGATAAAATCAGACAGCCATTCATTTTCGCTTTTCAGGGTTTCCTCAATGGCGCGACGGGCGGTCATGTCCTCGGCAAACCAGACGATGGCACCGTCGTCCATGGAGCGGACCCGCAAAGCCATCCACTCCTGGAGGCCATCGGCGGAGGGCAGGACCACCTCCACCTGACGCGCCCCGCCCAAGGCGGCGGCGGCGGCGAGGCGTTCCAACTCGTTCAGAACCGACTCGTCGCTTTCCGCGCGCCGCAGAAACGGCGCCAAAGGAGCGGTGGAGGGACCAAACAACGCATGCGCACTTCGATTGCGGAAGATCTCTCGCCCCTCCCCACTGGTGATCAGGCAGGCTTGGGAGGCAAATTCCAACGCTTGGGACAGCGTTTCCGGATGGACTCCGGCCTCGGAGTGCGCCAAAAGTTCGCGCCATACCCCTCCCATCAGGAGAGCCAGAGCCAGCCCAAGGGCAGTCATCGGCACCAGGATCGAAGTTCCTTCGATCACGGCCAAACCTGCCAGGAGCGACAGCGCCATACCCCCCAAAATCCAGGGGAGAAGGCGAATCCAGAGCTTAGTTCGCAAAGCGACCTTTCTTCAAACGCATGACGTATCCGATCACCTCGGCCACGGCCTTGTAGTGATCGGGAGGAACTTCTTGATCCAACTCGACCACGGCGTAAAGCGCCCGAGCCAAGGGTGGGTTTTCGACCAAGGGAATGTCGTGCTCTTCCGCCACTTCACGAATGCGCTTGGCGATCAAGTCGGCCCCCTTCGCCACCAAAACCGGGGCATTCATGGACTCGGGATCATATTTCAGCGCCACAGCATAGTGGGTCGGGTTCGTCACCACAACAGAGGCCTCCGGCACCGCAGACATCATGCGGCGCCGTGCCCGACTCATGCGGATGGCCCGCAGTCGGTTCTTGACCTGGGGATCCCCCTCTTGGTTCTTGTATTCGTCCTTGACCTCTTGCTTGCTCATCTTCATTTTTTCCAGCCAGCGGTATCGCTGGAAGAAAAAATCAGCCATAACAATCGAGGCCATAATTAAAACTGTAATAAAAATCAATGTATAAATGTGATCATCTGTGTAACGAAGAATTTGTAAAATATTAAGATTGGGAGTTTGGCTTATTTCACCAAGATATTTATAAACAACAAAGCATAAAATAGTGCCGACACCAAATACTTTTGCCAGTGACTTACCAAGCTCAATCAATTGAGCCGGGGAAAACATGCGCTTAAGGCCGGAAAATGGGTTTATTTTCTTGAAATCAGGAGCAATTTTCTTTGGAATAAACATCACCCCCTTTGCCTGAATCAAAGAGGCCAGAAGAGCCATAACCACCATGACGATAAAAGGAACCGCCATGATCTTTCCCACGCCGATGAGAAGTTCAGCAACCAATATATCAAGGCTCGAAGCATCCAGGATAATCTCATGGGGTTTTTCAATAAAGGGAAGAAGAACTGAATGAAAATCAGCAAACATTCCTGGGATGATCATCCCAACAAGGATCAAGGTTCCAATCAATGATGCCAGAATTCTGGCCTCTGGAGTCTGAGCTATATTTCCTTCTTCACGTGCCTTTGAAAGTTTTTTGTCTGTTGGGTCTTCTGTTTTGTCGTCAGAATCATCGGCCATGGAATCACCTCGGCTGAGTAAATGGAATGAGGCTCGCCTCAAACCATTGAATGAACAGGAAGATGATGATGGGCAACGATACCATCAACAAGGAGAGAGCAAGAATAATTTGAAGGGGCATCGCAATGAAAAATATCTGAATCTGAGGAGAAAGACGTGATAACAACCCAAGTCCAGAATAATAAATAAGGCCAAAGACAAGAAGAGGAGCAGCCAAACGAATGCCAAACCCAAAACTAGCCGATAATGTATGTGAAAGAACTTGCGAAAAATCACCGAGCGGGAGGGGTTGTCCAGGAATAAATAGGGCATATGAATCTGTGATCGCACGAATCATTAAGTGATGCATATTAGAAACAAAAATAGCTGTCATGCCAATTGTCATAAGAAATGTCGTAAGCAATGTGCTCTGCTGCTCAGCAACAACATCAAAGGAAAATGCATTCGAAAGTCCAGATTGAAAACTGATAAACATTCCAGCAATATTAAGAGCAGCCATGAGTGTTTGAACAATGAGACCAAGATAGAGGCCAATCATAATCTCTCCTCCAAACCGCAGAACCAACGTGCCCATTTCTTGTGGTAAGGGGGGGAGGGAAAGGCCAATCACCGGCAATAAAATGAATGCGATCATCGCCGCAAACGCAAGTCGAATTCGCGTTGGGACAAGCTTGCCCGAGAATCCAGGCATCACCATCAACGCAGCGCCAACGCGAGCGAAAATGAGAAAAAAACGGTAAACATCAAGGGTGAGAATGTCGTTGAGCACGAACGCCCTTTCTGTTCGCGGCGGGGGCTAACGGGGTCCCAAGGGGCTTTGCCCTTTGGCGGGGGTGTCGGGGGCAGCACCCCTGACCAGGGCGTAAGCCCATGAACCCATCCCCCCGACCAACCCCAGCACCCTTACCCTGATGCATCAGGGTAAGG
>JAVBJO010000062.1:0-4205 GCA_031546925.1 Rhodospirillaceae bacterium | reverse complement strand
ACAAAAAACCCCCGATTGTTTCGGGGGTTTTTTGTTGGGGGGTCGGGGTGGTTGGCTGGGTATGGGCTTACGCCCTGGTCAGGGGCGCCGCCCCCGACACCCCCGCAAGGGTCACAGACCCTTGACCCCTAAGAAGAGAGGTCTCCTCTAAACACCCTTTTAACCAAAATGCGTGATGCTCCATGAAGATCAAGAAGGCGTAAGGAAGGGCGTATGTCCACCGAAACGACGGAGAGGCTCTGCCTCCTACCCCAAACGGCACGCGCGATTTGGCGAGAGCACACCGTGGCGTTAACGGCGAGGGAATTTAAAATCGTCCAGCTCCTGGTGGGAAAAGCCGGAGAGAGGGTCAGCTATCGCCAGATCTATGACCAGATCCGGGGCGTCGGCTTCCAGGCCGGAGCCGGACCAGAAGGATTTCGCGCCAACGTGCGGACCTTCGTCAAGCGCATCCGTCAGAAATTCCGCGCCGCTGATCCCGATTTCGATATGATTGGGAATCATGCGGGAATCGGCTATTGGTGGAAAGGGGGGATCGGAGCATAATGCCGGTCCTTTTTTGGGCCGTGCGCCTCTTTTCGTCGGGTGCCTCTTTTCCTTAGGACTTTCCCATGCGTCTTTCCTCGTACTTTCTCCCCACCTTGAAAGAAACCCCAGCCGAGGCGCAAATTGCGTCTCACCGGCTGATGCTGCGTGCGGGAATGGTCCGTCAGTCTGCGGCGGGCATCTACACCTGGCTACCGCTGGGTTGGCGCGTGCTGCGCAAGATCGAGCAGATCGTGCGCGAGGAACAAGACGCAGCCGGAGCCCAAGAGCTTCTCATGCCCACCATCCAATCCGCCGATATCTGGCGCGAGAGCGGGCGTTATGACGCTTATGGCAAGGAGATGCTGCGCATCAAGGATCGCCACGACCGCGAGATGCTCTATGGGCCGACCAACGAGGAACTGATCACCCAGCTCTTCCGCGATAATGTCAAAAGTTATCGCCAACTCCCCAAGACGCTCTATCATATCCAGTGGAAGTTCCGCGACGAGGTGCGCCCCCGCTTCGGGGTCATGCGCGGGCGCGAATTTCTGATGAAGGATGCCTACTCGTTCGATCTGGACTTCGAGGGAGCCAAGCGTTCCTACGAGACCATGTTTAACGCCTACCTGAAGACCTTCAAGCGCATGGGCTTGACCGCCATTCCCATGGCAGCCGATTCGGGAGCCATCGGCGGGAACTTGACCCACGAATTCCATGTCTTGGCCGAAACCGGCGAGTCCGGCGTTTACTACGATGCGGCGTATGATGAACTCGCCGCCAAGGACGCCATCGATCTGGAGGCCTTGAGCCGACTCTACGCCGTCACCGACGAGAAGCATGATCCCACCTCACCCCAGTGTCCTCCGCCGGACCGTCTGCGCGTGGCGCGCGGGATCGAAGTGGGACATATCTTCTATTTCGGCACCAAGTATTCCCAGGCGATGAATGCGGTGGTCTCTGGTCCGGATGGAAACCCTGTGACGGTAGAGATGGGCTCGTATGGTATCGGCGTCTCGCGCTTGGTGGGAGCCATCATTGAGGCCAACCACGACGAGCGCGGCATCAAATGGCCCGAGGCGGTGGCTCCGTTCTCCATCGGCCTGATCAATCTCAAAAGCGGCGACGCCGCCTGCGACAAGGTGTGCGAAGACATCTATCGCACCCTTTCGGAACAGGGGGTCGAGGTGCTCTACGATGATCGCG
The DNA here is from genome assembly GCA_031546925.1 of Rhodospirillaceae bacterium. GTDB lineage: Bacteria > Pseudomonadota > Alphaproteobacteria > Rhodospirillales > Magnetospirillaceae > Magnetospirillum. The sequence continues at coordinate 2,474 of JAVBJO010000062.1, read as the reverse complement.
ATGACCGGGCGGGAGTCAAATTCGCCGACATGGACTTGATTGGGCTGCCTTGGCAACTGGTGGTGGGACCGAAGGGCGTGGCCTCGGGCATGGTGGAGATCAAGAACCGTGCCACCGATGTCAAAGAGACCCTTTCCCTGGAATCCGCCTTGGCGCGTTTCGCCCGCGGCCAATAAAAGCCCGGAGCCAATAAAAGGACGGTCTCATCATGATTTTTGACGCCTTCGAGCGGATGGTGGCGTTTCGCTACCTGCGTGCCCGTCGTAAGGAAGGGTTGATTTCCGTCATCGCCGGTTTTTCCTTTCTGTCGATTGGCCTGGGTGTCGCAACTCTGATCGTCGTCATGGCGGTGATGAACGGCTTCCGGCATGAGTTCATCGGTCGGATTCTCGGGATCAACGGGCATCTGGGAGTCCAGGGGCAGGGGCTGACCCTGTCCGATTTCGACCCCCTGGCCGAGGCTCTGCGAAAAATGCCCCGGGTGAGTCGTGCCATCCCCACCCTGGAGGGCCAAGTTATGGCCAGCTCTCCTGAGGCCGCCGCCGGAGCGGTGGTTCGGGGCGTCCGTCCCAGCGATCTTATGGCGCGTCCCATCATCACCGATGGTCTCAGCAACGATCCCGCGTCCTTCAAAAATGGCGACGGGGTGATCATCGGATACCAGTTGGCGCAAAAACTGGGGCTGGATGTGGGGGATACCATCACGCTGATCTCCCCCAAGGGAACGACCACCGCGTTTGGAACCGTCCCGCGCATGCGCGGCTATACCATCGCGGCCACCATGAACGTGGGCATGCTGGAGTACGACTCGACCTTCATCTTCATGCCGTTAGAGGCGGCTCAGGTGTACTTCAAGCTCCCCGGCGTGGTCTCGCAGATCGAGGTCTTTCTCCACGAACCCGAGAAAGTCGCGGAAGCCAAGCAACAGATTTTCACCGATATCGAGCGACCCATCCGCATCTTCGACTGGCAGCAGGCCCATGCCCGTTTCATGGATGCGATCCAGACCGAGCGCAACGTGATGTTTCTGATTCTGACTCTGATCATCGTGGTGGCCGCGTTCAACGTGATCTCGTCCTTGACCATGCTGGTGGCGGACAAGGGCCGAGGCATCGCCATCTTGCGGACCATGGGAGCCACCCAGAATTCCATCATGCGGATCTTCCTGTTGGCCGGGGCCTCCGTCGGGGTGACGGGGACGCTGTTGGGGACTTTGCTCGGCATCGCCTTTGCGGCAAACATCGAAGGCATCCGCCAGTTCATCCAATCCGTCATCGGGAAAAAACTGTTCGCTCAAGAGATTTATTACCTGGCCCGCCTCCCCGCTCGCATTGAAACCGGCGAGGTGATTACCATCGTGGCCATTGCTCTGCTCCTCTCGTTTGCGGCGACGCTTTATCCCAGTTGGCGGGCCTCGAAGCTCGATCCGGTGGAGGCCCTTCGTTATGAGTAACGCTCCGGCTGGGTTGCGCCTTATCGGCATCAAACGGTCCTTCCACCAAGCACAGCAGGTTCTCCATGTGCTCAAGGGGATTGACCTGGCCGTTCAACCGGGAGAGATCATTGCCCTGGTGGGACCTTCGGGAGCGGGAAAATCCACCCTGCTGCACATCGCGGGACTGCTTGAACATCCCTCCGAGGGTGAAGTCTGGATGGGGGGCGACTCCTGCGCCTCTATCAGCGAGGTGCAGCGTACCTTACTGCGGCGCACCTCGGTCGGCTTCGTCTACCAGTACCACCATCTGCTGCCGGAATTCTCCGCCGTGGAGAACGTCATCCTGCCGCAGATGATCGCCGGGCAGACCAAGGGCAAAGCCCAAGCACGCGCCATGGAGCTGTTGGAGCGCATGGGGGTTCACAAACGTGCCGAGCACCGACCAGGACAGCTTTCTGGTGGCGAGCAACAGCGAGTCGCTATCTGTCGTGCCCTCGCCAACGCGCCTCGGGTGCTGCTGGCCGACGAGCCGACTGGCAACCTCGACCCCTTGACCGCCGATGGGGTGTTCAAGGAATTGCTTGGGGTCGTGCGGGCCTCGGGCGTGGCTGCTGTGATCGCCACCCATAACCCGGAACTGGCGGGGCGGATGGATCGTGTCTTGAGAATGGAAGATGGGCGGTTGGTGGAGACTTTAGGGGTCAAGGGTCCGTGACCCTTGCGGGGGTGTCGGGGGGCAGCGCCCCTGACGAGGGCGTAAGCCCACACCCCAGCCAACCACCCCGACCCCCCACCAAAAAACCCCCGATTGTTTCGGGGGTTTTTTGTTGGGGGGTCGGGGGGGGGGGCTTGGGTATGGGCTTACGCCCTGGTCAGGGGGGCTGCCCCCGACCCCCCCGCAAGGGGCGAAAGCCCCGTGACCCCAGAGGACAATCCCAGTGGCGCATCCACCCGAAAAAGTTTATCCGTTCCCCAGAAAAAACGTCCCCATGAGGAGAATCCTCACAAAGTGGGTCACGGTATCGTCAGAAAGCGGTGT
>JAVBJO010000163.1:0-4893 GCA_031546925.1 Rhodospirillaceae bacterium | reverse complement strand
GCAATCGAGGCAGAAACCTTGGCCGGGGCGAGGGCTTGGATAAAGTTACGGCTGAGTCTCCCGGGGTGGCATCTCGTAGCAGGGGCCTTACCCCTTACTTTTGAGGGGACAAGCGATAAAAGGGATGGGGGTCTGGGGCATGGCCCCAGACCCCCTTCCCTTTTATCGCTTGTCCCCTCATAAGTAAGGGGTAAGGCCCCTGCTACGAGATGCCACCCCGTGAGACTCAGCCGTAAATTTATCCTAGCCCTCGCCGCTGCCATGGTTTCGGCCTCGATTGCTTTCCTCATCCTGTTTGTTGGCCTCTACCGCACGCAACTGGAGGAGGAACGTCGCCACGCCTCGGAGCAAGTGAATTTGCTTCTCCAAGCGGCGTTAGAGAACGCGATGCTCAATCGCGATCTCCCGGGTCTCTCCCATATTATTGATCGCCTGGGCCAGCAAGAGGGCGTTCGTCGAGTCATGATCGTCAATCCCCAAGGAGAGGTTCGGTTCTCTTCTTCTCCAGAGAGCGTCGGCCATCGTTTTGATGCCTCGCGTGCTCCTGGTTGCGTCTCGTGTCACACGGGAGGAGAATCGCCCTCTGGACGGAGTGCTTTCCTGACGGACGAGCGGGGCGAGGAAGTTCTTCGCGGCGTCAATCCCGTCAGAAACAAAGAGCCCTGTCAGGAATGCCACGGCCCTATCTCCGATCACCCCATCAATGGCGTCCTGATCGTTGACTGGGATGCGAGCACGATCCGTTCGAGCGCTCTGATGACGTCGCTGGTTCTGATTGCCTCTGGAATGGCGGTGTTTGTTTTGGTCTTGGGAGGCGTCTGGTGGATGCTGCGTCGTCTCGTGCTCAATCGCCTCGCCGTTCTCGCGGCGGCAAGCCAGCATCTGAGCGCAGGTCGTTTCGATGTGGAGGTTCCCGTCCAAGGCAACGACGAGATTGCCGACTTGGCCAAGGCCTTCAACCGCATGGTGGGGACGCTCCGCGACCGTCTGCGCGACATCCGAGACCGGGAGACCTTCCTGCAATCCCTGATCGATGCCGTTCCCGATGGCATCCGGGTGATCGATAGTGACTATCGGATCGTGAAAGTCAACAAGGCCTACCGGGAGCAATTACGGATTCCTCCCGAGGAAGATGTGGTGGGGGGAGCCTGTTATGCGTCGAGTCATGGCGCCTCGGAGCCCTGCGCCCCCACCTTGGTCACATGCCCCCTTCTGGTGACGCAGATCGAGGGACGCACCATCAAATCCATTCACACCCATCGCCGCACCGATGGCAGCACGGTAGAGGCGGAAGTGTCCGCCGCGCCCATGATGATCGAGCAAGAAAACGAGCGCCGTACTTACGTGGTTGAAAGCATTCGCGATCTTGCCAGCGACATCCGTTTCGGCCACGAACAGAAGTTAGCCGCCGTCGGACAGTTGGCGGCAGGCGTCGCTCATGAGATTCGTAATCCCTTGGCCTCAATCCGCTTGGCCCTTCAGGGGATTCTCCGCAGTCCCGATCTGAACGAGGACGAGTCGGAAATTGGAGATTATCTGCGTCTGGTGGATGGTCAGATCGATAAGTGCATCGACGTGACGGCGCGGTTGTTGAAGCTCTCGGGAGGCCCCAGTGACCAACCTCAACTGATTGATCTCAATCCGTCGACCATGGAGACTCTTTCGTTGTTGAAGTTCCACGCGGATACATTGGATATTTCCATGGTGACCGAATTGGATCCCGTAGGCCCCCGACTTATGGGGACGGAGGGGGATATTCGCATGGTGGTGCTCAACTTGGTGCAAAACGCCTTCCACGCCATGCCGAGCGGGGGCTGCTTAACCATCACCACCCAGCAAAAGGACAACGAGGTGCGTTTGATCGTCGCCGACACCGGGAAAGGGATTGCTCCCGAGCACCGTCCGCGTATTTTCGATCCCTTCTTCACCCATCGCGCCGATGGGGAGGGGGGGACTGGCTTGGGCCTCGCCATCTGCAAAACCATCATTGATGGCCTGGGCGGGACCATTCAAGTGGAAAGCGACCCCGGACAAGGAGCCCGTTTTACGGTAACCTTGCCCGCCGTCGCCGCCTAATACCGTCTGGAACGCGTCCTCGCGGTGAAAGAAACGGGGGTCCGGGGCAATGGCGCCCTAAGCGGGGTATGGGGCGGCAGCCCCATAGAGCAGGCCACCCCATACCCCGCTTAGGGCGCCATTGCCCCGGACCCCCTTTTCTTTCACCGCGAGGACGCGTTCCAGGCGGTATAACCGGAGAGAGACACACACCGTGAGCCGAAGAATCCTCGTCGTCGAGGACGATGCCGTTCTCAATACCGTGTTATGCAACGCCTTGCGTCGGGTTGGGCACGAAACCATCTCCACCAAACGCTGGAGCGAAGCTCATGCCTTCCTGGACAAGGAAACAGTGGATTTGGTGTTGCTGGATGTCAATCTGCCCGATGCGGACGGCTTGGAGATCCTGACCACCCTGTCCAAAAACCAGCCGGTGATGGTGCTGACCGCCTATGGATCGGTGCAGAACGCCGTGCGCGCCATGAAGAATGGGGCCGCGGAATACCTCGTTAAGCCGATCAACCTCGACGAGTTGGAGATGGTGGTGGAGCGTGTCCTGCGCGTTGCCGCCTTACGCAGTGACCACAGCTTCATCAAAAGCCGTCTGGATGCGCAAAAGTCCTCGAACATGGTGGGGGCAAGTCCCGCCATCGACGAGGTTCGACGCTTGATCACGGCGGTGGCTCCATCGGACATGACGGTGCTGATTCATGGGGAAAGCGGCGTCGGCAAGGAACTGGTCGCCGCCGCCATTCACGCCCAATCCCAGCGCGCCGAAGCCAACTACGTGACGGTGGATTGCTGCATTCTGCAACGCCACCTGTTCGAGTCGGAATTGTTCGGCCATGAAAAAGGCTCGTTCACCGGCGCTGACCGGCAGAAAAAAGGCCTGATCGAGGGAGCCGAACACGGTACCCTGTTCCTGGATGAAATCGGCGAGATTGAACCCGTGGTGCAGGCGAAGTTGCTGCGGGTGTTGGAGACCGGTCATTATCGTCGCTTGGGGGGAACGCGGGATCTCGTCGCCAACGTGCGCATTATCGCCGCCACCAACCGCGACCTTGCCGCCATGAGTCGAGAGGGAACCTTCCGCGCCGATTTGTACTACCGCTTGGCGGGATTCGTCATTGAGGTGCCTCCGCTTCGCACTCGGCGCGAGGATGTTCCCGAGCTGGCACGGCATTTCCTCAGCAACAACGATTTTTCCCGCCGCTTTGATAAATCCATCCATCCAACGGCCATGAGTGCGCTCAAGGCCTATGATTGGCCGGGGAATATCCGCGAATTGCGCAATATGATGGAAAGAGCAATTATTCTCTCTGGGCAGTCGAGTATCGTCGGACCGGAACAATTCGCCTTAGCTTCATCGCCGCCCACCATCGCCGCCGCAGAGGAACTTTTCTCCGACGAACCAACATTGGACATGATCAAACAGCGCTATCTTATGTACCTTCTGAAAAAATACGATGGACATCGCTCAACAGTTGCGCAAAAATTAGGTATTAGTGAACGCAATACCTATCGCTTGCTGCAACGCTATCAGTTGGAGTCATGATGAAAGCCATTCTCTGCCACACCCTCGGTGCACCCCCGGAATGCGCCGAGGTTCCTTCCCCGGATCTCCGTCCTGGATGTGTCCGCATCCGTGTCGCCGCCGCCGGCATGAATTTCGCCGATGGTTTGATGATCGCTGGACGGTATCAGGATAAACGCACCCCACCGTTCATTCCCGGATTAGAGCTTTCTGGTACCGTGATCGAGATCACGGACGGCGTCACCACCTGTAGCCTCGGCGATCGTGTCGTCGCCGCCTGCACGGGCGGAGCCTTCGCCGAGGAAGCCGTCGTCGCCGAACACGATGTCTGGCGTCTGCCCAACGGGTTGGATCTGGTCACAGCGGCCGGATTTCCCGTGGCTTATGGAACGTCTCACTTCGGCTTGAAAACCAAGGCTACCGTCAAAGCCGGAGAAACCTTGGTGGTCCATGGAGCCGCCGGTGGCGTGGGACTCACCGCCGTCGAGGTCGGTGTCGCCTTAGGAGCACGGGTCATCGCCACCGCCGGGGGAGTCGAAAAACAAACCGTTGTACGCGAACGTGGTGCATCTTTCGTCATCGACTACAAAACCGAAAGCGTGCGCGAGCGCATCCTGGAACTCACCGACGGACATGGTGCCGATGTGGTCTATGATCCCGTGGGCGGAACTATCTTTCAGGACAGCCTCCATACCATGGCTCCCGATGGGCGGATCCTGGTGGTGGGATTTGCGTCGGGCACCATCCCCGCCATCGCCGCCAATCTGCTGCTGGTGAAGAACGTTACCGTGATCGGCTATTGGTGGGGAGCCTACCGCAAGATCGCCCCGCACGCTTTCCGGGAAAGCCTGGAAGAGGCGCTGACTTGGTGGGAGCAAGGACGAGTTAAACCCCACGTCTCCACGCTCTTACCCCTGGAAGAGGCCGCTCATGGTCTCGAGTTGTTGCGCGGAAGAGGGGTAACAGGCAAGATCGTCCTCCGGGTTGATTGATTCTTGATAGGACGTTGCAGAATGCCGCTTTATGTTTTGCGCTGCTCCTTGGGGCACCAGTTCGAGGTTTAATTTTCTGGCTTCTCGGCGTACGAGGTAAAAAAAAGAACTGGATCCCTGAAATGCCCTGACTGTGGCGACCTTGCTGTAAGCAAGGCTGCTTATTGGCCAGAGGAAGACCCCTCAACATGTCAAGGGATGCAAGCTTAAGCGCAGTCGTATCTGTTCGTGTTGCTCTGCGGCCAAGCGATGAAAGAAAAGGGGGTCCGGGGCATCGCCCCGGGCGGGGGTTGGGGCGGCAGCCCCGGCGCA
>JAVBJO010000063.1:0-7598 GCA_031546925.1 Rhodospirillaceae bacterium | reverse complement strand
CCCTCCGCGGGTCTTTGGGGTGATTCTTAAAACTCCGACACGGTGGTTCACCGGTTCTTGGTGCTTTTGACTGTGTGGTTTATTGGGGTCCATGGGGCCACGGCCCCTTCCACCCCGTCAGCTCCAAAAGCCTATCCTCCTCCAGAAAATCCACGAAGGATCCTGAGAATGATGGTGTGGCCTCGCGTATATCTCTGTGCCTCAGCCGCGGTGATGATGGCGTTTCCCGCTCTCGCGGGCGAGTCCGACCGATTGCTCGAATCCGGTGCCTGGAAGGCTTATGCCTATACGGATACCATGGCAGGCGGCCAGATCTGCTACGCGGCGGCCAATGCGGATCGGATGACGGGAGGAGAGAAGGACCGGCCAGGGAGCGCCTTGGTGGTGACTCACCGTCCGAAAGCACCGGGAGAGGTGAGTCTCATTGCCCCTTACGGTCTCAAGGCGGGGGGCGAGAATGAAATCCAAATCGGCGGTCTGAAGTACAGCTTTTTTGGCAAAGTCACCTCGGCCTGGGCCAAGGATAGCGTTGCAGATGCCTCGATCATCACAGCTCTGCTCAAGAACCGTGAGGTCATTGCGAAGGTTGTTCCCACTTCGGGTTCTGCGATTACGGATATTATCCCTCTTAAGGGATTCCCCGAGGCTCTGGCGGCCATTGACAAGGCTTGCGCGGTTAAGCGGTAAAGGCCCACGCGGCCAGCACGCCGCCTAAAATCACCAGCAATATTCCCGAAAAGACCCCATTCCATCCGGCTCCCGCCCGTCCGAGGCCGAGGAAGTAGCGGAGAACCGCCGCCGCCTTGAGATAAGCCGCTCCCAGGGCGACGGTGGCCGCGATCCATCCGCTGGAGGTCGAGCCGGAAGAGGCTTCCAAGGCCGTCACAGCCGAGATCACGGTCAGCCCGACCAATACAGCCCAGACGATAAACAGCGTTCTTTGCATCAGCGCACCAAATAGAAAATCGGGAAAACAATCAGCCAAATCAAATCCACCATGTGCCAAAAGGCCGCTCCGGTCTCTAAATTCTCCGTGGTATTTTTCCAAGACACGATGGCCAAAATGATCATTCCCATCACCACATGCATGGCATGGAACCCCGTGATCAAATAATAGAGGGTGAAAAACGTATCCGTCTCGATGTCAAGGCCATGGTTGATCTTGTCCGCATACTCAATCCCCTTGATCACCAGGAAGGCCGCTCCCAGCAGCATCGCCAGCGTTATTTTGCGCCGGGATCCTGTGATATCGCCCCGTTCCCGAACTTGCACCGCGAGGGCCGCGAACCATCCGCTCGTGACCAAAAGGATGGTGTTCAACGCCCCAAGCCGGATGTCCAGTGTGGCTTGTCCTGTGTGGAAAATCTCGGGGTTTTGAATCCGGGCAATCCCGAATCCCAACAGGAAGGCTCCGAACACCAGCAACTCGCTGATGATCAGAACCCACATCAATGGATTGCCGGGAAGAGCGGAAAGGGCGCCCCACCCACCATCGTCTGGAGAAGGTATGGTCTCAGTCATGACAAAAGTCTATACCTGAGGGGGGAAGTCGGACATTGACCTCGATCAAGGCTTGACGAGGCGGGGAATCCGGGGAGAATGCCCCTCTATGAGTGATGCTTCGCAAGAGAGAGCCCGACGCCAGGCAGAGGCATTGCGGGAGAACCTATCCCGACGAAAAACCCGGGCCCGCATGCTGGGTCAAGGGGCCTCTGCCCCTTGCGGGGGGGGCGGGGGCAGCGCCCCTGACGAGGGCGTAAGCCAGAAAACCACTCCTCCGACGGATAGCACCGACGACCTCCTATGACGTGTCTCCCCCACCTCCCCCGATGGACTTGCCCATGACCGCCCCCCCTCCGAGCACGACCGTCTCTTTTCCCACGACGGTCCGTCTCTGCTTGTCCGCGTTCTTTGTTCTTTGCGTGGTTTTTCTGACTTCGGCGGGGGCGGCTCCGCGTCACGGCATCGCCATGCACGGGGAGCCGAAGTACGACCCTGACTTCACGCATTTCGACTACGTCAACCCTGATGCTCCCAAGGGAGGAACGGCCCGTCTCGGGGCGCAGGGCCAAGTGTTCGATAGCCTGAATCCTTACACGCTCAAGGGTGTTCCAGCGGCGGGGGCGTCTCTTCCGTTCGAGACTCTGCTGATTCATTCCGCTGATGAGCCTTTCAGTGAATACGGCCTCGTGGCCGAAACCATCGAGACGCCCGAGGATCGGTCCTGGGTGATTTTTACCCTCCGCCCCCAGGCGCGGTGGCACGATGGTACGTCGATCACCGCCGATGACGTGGTATTTTCGTTCGATACCTTGCGAACCAAAGGGCATCCACAATATCGCTTCTATTACGCCACGGTGGAGAAAGTTGAGAAGCTCAACCCGTTGAGCGTAAAATTCTCGTTCAAACCCGGCGACAATCGGGAACTTCCCTTGATTCTGGGGCAACTCCCGCTTCTCCCCAAACATTATTGGGAAGGCCGCGATTTTGAGAGCACGACCATGGATCCCCCCTTAGGGAGTGGTCCCTATAAGATTGCTCGCTTCGATCCTGGCCGTTCCATCGTCTACGAACGGGTCAAGGATTACTGGGGAGAAAACCTTGCGGTCCGTAAAGGTGAAAACAACTTCGATACCGTCTCTTATGACTATTACCGCGATACCACCGTTGCCCTGGAGGCCCTGAAGGTCGGCGAGTTCGATTTCCGCATGGAAAACGAGGCCAAGAAATGGGGCACGGGGTACGAGGATTGGTCCGCTCTGAAAGACGGTAAGGCGAAGAAAGTTGGTTTCCCCAACAGTCGTCCAACGGGAATGCAAGGGTATGTTTTCAATATCCGTCGGCCTTTGTTCGCGGATCCACGGGTGCGATTGGCCCTGACCCAGGCCTTTGACTTTGAGTGGGCCAATAAGAACCTGTTTTATGGCCAGTATACGCGCACCGAAAGCTATTTTTCCAACTCCGACTTGGCGTCGCGTGGCCTGCCGGGAGAGGGGGAACTGGCCCTCCTGACCCCCTTTAAAGGGAAAATTCCCGATGCGGTGTTTTCCCAGGAATACCACCCTCCCAAAACCGATGGATCCGGGAATATCCGTCCGCAGTTGCGCACCGCCATGGCCTTGTTGGAAGAGGCCGGGTGGAAGGTGGAAAATGGCCGTCTCACCAAGGATGGTCAGCCTTTCTCCTTTGAGATTCTGCTGGATAATCCCACCTGGGAGCGCATCAGCCTGCCCTTCACCCGTAACCTGGAGCGCCTAGGTATCACCGCAAGCGTCCGGACCGTGGATACGGCGCAATACAAAAACCGGATGGATAATTTCGACTTCGATATGATCGTCGATGTGTGGGGACAATCCTCGTCGCCGGGCAACGAGCAGCGCGGCTTTTGGGGCAGTCAGGCCGCCATGGAGCCGGGGAGTCAAAACAGCATCGGGATTCAAGACCCGGTGATCGACAGCCTGATCGGAGAGGTTATCGCGGCGCCCGACCGGGAAAGCTTGGTGACGCGAACCCGAGCCCTGGACCGCGTGCTGTTGTGGCAGCACTACATCATCCCCCATTGGCACATCACCTATGATCGTGTGGTGTACTGGGATAAGTTCGGAATTCCCGCTATCACGCCGCAAGCTGGCGTGCAATTCTTCACCTGGTGGCGGAAATGACGAGAGGATCATAGCCCTGTGTTCGCGTACCTCGTTCGTCGCCTTGCCCTGATTCCCCTGACCCTGTTCGGGATCATGATCCTGAACTTCGTCATCGTTCAATTCGCTCCCGGCGGACCGGTGGAGCTGTTGATCTCCCGTCTGCAAGGGACGGCCGCCGATGCCACGGCGCGGGTCTCGGGCGGAGGCGGCGACGTGGCGCAATCCTCGACGCGGCAAGGAGATTCACTGTATCGTGGCGCACGAGGGATGGATCCAAAATTTATCGCAGAACTGAATCAGAGATTTGGACAAGATAAACCCGTCCATGAACGCTTTATTAAGATGATGGGAAACTATCTTATTTTTGATTTCGGGAAAAGCTTTTATCAGGATAGTACCGTCGTTGATCTCGTTCTAAGGAAAATGCCCGTCTCCATCTCTATAGGTCTATGGAGCACGCTTATTATTTATCTTATCTCCATTCCCTTGGGAATTGCCAAAGCACGACGCGATGGATCTTCGTTTGATCTCGCGACATCTTGGGTGGTGATTGTTGGCTATGCGGTGCCGGGGTTTTTGTTTGCCATTCTCTTGATCGTTGTTTTCGCCGGGAGTTCCTATTTCGACTGGTTCCCGCGCAAAGGCTTGACCTCGCCCGGATGGGAAGAGATGAGCCTGATGGGCAAGATTCTCGACTACTTCTGGCATCTCGCCTTGCCCACCACCGCCCTCGTCATCGGCGGGTTTGCCGGTCTGACCATGCTAACCAAGAATTGCTTTCTTGAAGAAATTAACAAGCAATACGTCACGACCGCACGAGCCAAGGGACTAACGGAAAAAGGCATCCTTTATGGACATATTTTCCGCAATGCGATGCTGTTGATCATCGCTGGGTTTCCCTCTGCCCTGGTGGGTCTCTTGTTCAGTGGTGCCTTGCTGATCGAAATTATCTTTTCCTTGGATGGCATTGGTTTACTCGGATACGAGGCGGTGATCAATCGCGACTATCCTGTCATGTTTGGAACGCTTTATATGTTTAGCCTGTTGGGGATCGTACTCAATCTGGTGAGCGATTTGACCTATCACTTTGTCGATCCTCGTATCGACTTTGAAAAACGAGAGGGATAGGTTCGCGGATGACTTTCTCCCCCCTTTCCCGTCGCCGTCTCCAGGCCTTTTGCAGCAATCGCCGTGGGTTCTGGTCCTTGTGGATTTTCCTCGCGCTCTTCGTGCTGACCCTGGGGGCGGAGGTTATCGCCAACAATCTCCCCCTCTTGGTCCGCTACAATGGTACATTCTACGTTCCCGTCCTCAAGAATTACCCCGAAGTGACCTTTGGCGGAGATTTTCAGACCGATACCGACTATCGTGATCCGTTAATTTTGCAGAATATCAAGGAAAACGGGTGGGCGATTTGGCCTTTGGTGCGCTACGACTATAAAACTTCAAACAACAACGTATCGCCTTTTCCGGCTCCGCCTTCGTCCGACAATCTTCTGGGCACCGATGATCATGGGCGCGATGTGGTGGCGCGACTGATTTATGGTCTCAGGATCTCGATTCTGTTTGGGCTCATCCTCACCCTTGTTGGATCGGTGCTTGGTATCGCCGTGGGTGCCATCCAGGGGTATTTCGGAGGGAAAATTGATCTCCTCGGGCAGAGATTTTTAGAGATTTGGGGGGCGTTGCCGCAGCTTCTCGTCCTGATCATCGTGGCTTCCGTCATCGTTCCGGGATTTTGGACCTTGCTCGCCGTGCTGGTGCTGTTTTCCTGGACCAGTCTGGTGGGCGTGGTTCGTGCGGAATTTCTCCGGGCACGGAATTTCGATTATGTCCGAGCCGCACGATGTCTCGGCATGAGCGATGCGCGGGTGATGATCCGGCATATCCTCCCCAATGCCATGGTGGCCACGCTGACGTTCACGCCGTTTATCCTCAGCTCTTCCATTGTGGCGTTGACGGCGCTTGATTTTCTCGGGCTTGGTCTGCCGGTGGGGTCGCCCTCGCTGGGGGATTTGTTGCGTCAGGGGAAGGAAAATACCCAGGCTCCATGGATTGGCCTCACCAGTTTCCTGGTGGTGGCGGCGTTGCTCTCCCTGTTGGTGTTCGTCGGCGAGGCCGTTCGAGACGCCTTTGATCCGCGAAAGACGTTGACATGACTCCCCTCCTTCTCAGTGTCACCGATCTGGCTGTTTCCTTCGGTCGAGGCCTCGACGCGGTGAGGGCCGTCAAAGGCATCTCCTTTACCCTGAAAAAAGGCGAGACCCTCGCCTTGGTGGGCGAGTCGGGATCGGGGAAATCGGTCACCGCGTTGTCGATTTTGCAACTGTTGGCGTATCCTCGGGCGTGGCATCCCTCGGGCAGCATCCGCTTCCAGGAGCAGGAGTTGCTGGGTGCCCCCGAGCCGGTGCTGCGTCACGTGCGCGGCAACCGCATCGCCATGGTGTTTCAGGAACCCATGACGTCGCTCAACCCGCTGCATTCCATCGAAAAGCAAATCGGCGAAGTGCTCGACCTGCACAAGGGCCTGCGCGGCGCGGCGCGGCGCGAGCGGGTGCTGGAATTGCTGCGCCTGGTGGGGATTCCCGCCCCAGAGAAACGTCTGAACGCCCTGCCGCACGAGTTGTCCGGCGGACAGCGGCAGCGGGTAATGATCGCCATGGCGCTGGGCAACGAGCCCGATATCCTCATCGCCGACGAGCCGACCACCGCGCTCGACGTCACCATCCAGGCGGAAATTCTGAAGCTGTTGAAGGATCTTCAGCGCCGTCTGGGGATGGCTTTGCTGTTCATCACCCACGATCTGGGCATCGTGCGCAAGATGGCCGATCACGTCTGCGTCATGACCCAAGGCGAAATTGTCGAGGCCGGTCCCGTGGCCGAGGTGTTCGATGCCCCTTGCCATCCCTACACCCGCAAGCTGCTGGCGGCAGAGCCCTCCGGACGACCGAACCCGGCCCCGCAGGATGCCGAGGTGATCATGGCTGCCCAAGACATCCGCGTCTGGTTTCCCATCAAGGCCGGCGTGTTGCGGCGGACGGTCTCTCACATCAAGGCGGTGGACGGCGTCTCGGTGGAAATCCGCGAGGGGCATACCGTCGGTGTGGTGGGCGAATCCGGTTCGGGGAAAACCACCCTCGGCCTCGCGTTGCTGCGCCTCACTCGTTCAGAGGGGGGGATCCTCTTCCAAGGGGAAAACTTGCAAGGCATGAGCGCCTCCGCCCTGCGGCCCCGGCGACGCGAAATGCAGATGGTGTTCCAGGACCCCTATGGAAGCCTCAGCCCACGCCTCTCGGTGGGACAAATCATCGGGGAAGGGCTGGAGGTTCACGGCCTCGCCCGAGACACCGCTGAACGCAACGCCTTGATCGAACAAGTCCTCACCGAGGTCGGGCTGGATCCCACCACCCGAGACCGCTACCCCCACGAGTTCTCCGGCGGGCAACGACAACGCATCGCTATTGCTCGGGCGTTGGTGCTGAAACCTCGATTTTTGGTGCTCGACGAACCGACCAGTGCGCTTGATGTGTCGGTGCAGGCGCAGATCGTCGATCTGCTGCGCGATCTCCAGGTGCGGCACCGCATCGCCTATCTGTTCATCAGCCACGACCTCAGAGTCGTTCGGGCCTTGGCCGATCATCTGGTGGTCATGAAGGATGGTCTCGTGGTCGAGTCCGGCCCGGCGGAGAAGCTCTTCCGTGCGCCAGAGACGGATTACACCAAGACGTTGATGGCAGCGGCGTTCAACCTGGAGACGATCCGATAAAAGGCGAGCCTCTATTGCTTTGTGACGCCTTCGTGGATACGGATCTCCCTCGGTGAAAGAAAAGGGGGTCCGGGGCAATGGCCCCGGGCGGGGCAGGGGGCAGCAGCCCCGGCGCAAGCCAAACCGCCCATCCCCCCCGACCCCCCAACAAAAACCCCCCGAAACAATCGGGGGGTTTTTGTTGGGGG
>JAVBJO010000107.1:0-4889 GCA_031546925.1 Rhodospirillaceae bacterium | reverse complement strand
ACCATTTCCTCTGATTTTGAAACAACTTTTGTGCGTCTTCTGAATCGAGCAAGGAAATGTCGAATGTTGCTGTTGTCTTGCTCAATTGGAAAGGTCAAATCCTTACCCGTGTAAAGCTGATCTTCTGGGATCAAGCGATGGCATCCATCCCAGTCGTCTGTGATAAATGTTTTGTCTTCCATGCCGACCTTTTGGAGCAATTTTTGGCAGGATATATCACTCCGGTCACCCAGAACCCAGGCCACGGTTCGCCGCTGAACCGGGTCATAGGCTCGCCAAATCCAGAGCTTATTTGACTTTTTTTTAGAAAATGCCACATTTCATCAAGGCTGAGAACGACAACCTCGCTCGACGGATCGGGCTCGGGAACTGTCAACGCTTCGGCCCGAACCCATCTTAAAATGCTGACATCGCTGACACGCGAGACGACGGGCAATCGAGCAAAAGCTCATGTTGCCCATCGCGTAGAGCAAAATGGCCAAGGATTTCATCGCTTCCGGCTTGCCACGGCGGGGCGTGTTCGTGAAGTTGCACCCACAGGAATGGCAAAGATACCGCTGATGGCCACGGACAAAACCACTCTTGACATAATCGGTCGAGTTGCACTTCTTGCAGCAAAAATCGCTCATTGCCCTCTCCTTGGATTCCTCCAAGGTAAAGGCGTCACACGTCAGATGGTTCCATATATCTTATGGTAGTACTCTCCAAAATCAATCAGGAGGGTGAACCATACGATGGCTCTCTTTGCGAGATTTCGTGTAAATGGAGCTATGGATGATTTGGGATCTATCTTAAAGTAACACCCCGCTTAAGCGAAGCGATTGGTCCGCGGAAACCCCGTCGGTGGCAATCGCCCCACGGAGGCCCGTTTGCCCAACCAAGGCGTCAAATCCATTTCGGTGCGCGTGCGCTCACCCAATCTCCACGTCAGCCCCTCCGCCAGGGTGAACATTTGGATGTCGGCCACGCCACTATCTCGATATTTCTGCAATAGGACGCCCCTGCCCCGAGTCATGACGGGAATTTCCTCGGCCATGAAGACCAAAAGCTTACGGTTTTCGCCGAGAATAGCGACGGCATTTCCGGTCACGGGCAGACAGAAGGCGGCTTTTTCGCCTTCGCCCAGGGTAAGCACCACTTTGCCGGATTTGGTTTGAGCCAGGGTTTCGTTTTCTTCGACGATGAATCCCTTGCCTGCGCCAGAGGCCACCAGCAACTTCCGCCCCGGCTTATGGATCATGAGGTGAGCAATATCCGCCTCGTTGGCGAGATCGATGATTAAACGTAGGGGTTCTCCGAAGCCTCTTCCCGACGGTAGTTTATCCCCCACCAGGGTATAAAACCGCCCATCGGTGGCGAACAGCACTAGTTTATCGGTGGTTTCGGCCTTCAAGGTGAATTTCAACTGGTCGCCTTCTTTGAATTTGACGGCGTCCAATTGATCCACATGTCCCTTCAGAGCGCGAATCCAGCCTTTTTCCGACAGGATCACGGTAATGGGTTCCCGTTCGATGAAGGCCTCCACCGGCATGGCGGCGACGGTGGGGGCAAGGCTCAACGCGGTGCGGCGCAGCCCGGGACCCACGGCGAAGGTTTTTTTGGTGGTGGCGATTTCGGCGGAGATCACCTCCCAGCACTTACCTTCGTTGGCCAGGAGATGCACCAGCCCGGCTTGCTCCGCCACCAGTTGATCGTTCTCCCGTCGCAGTTCCATCTCCTCTAACTTGCGGAGACTGCGCAGGCGCATATTGAGAATCGCCTCTGCTTGGTTCTCAGTGAGGGCGAAGGCGGCGATCAGGGCGGGTTTGGCCTCATCTTCCTCGCGGATGATGCGGATGACCTCGTCTAGGTGGAGGAAGGCAATCAGATACCCTTCCAGCACCTCCAACCGCCGTGCGATCTTCTCCAGGCGATAGCGAGAACGACGCCGCAGGACCTCGATCCGGTGATCGAGGAAGGCGCGCAGCACCTCCTTCACATTCATGACCCGAGGGATCACGCCACCGTCGAGGACATTCATGTTCAACCCGACACGAGTCTCCAGATCGGTCTGGTGGAACATCTGCTCCATGAGGAACTCGGGTTCGACGGCACGGTTGCGTGGCTCTAGGATGACGCGGACATCCTCGGCGGATTCGTCGCGGATGTCAGCAAGCAGCGGCAGCTTCTTGTCCGCAAGCAACTCCGCGATTTTTTCGATCAGCTTGGATTTTTGGACCTGATAGGGGATCTCGGTGATGACGATGGTATAAAGACCATGGGTGAGCTTCTCCACCGTCCAGCGTGCCCGCAGACGGAAGCTTCCTCGGCCCGTGCGATAGGCCTCGAGCATGGCTTCGGGCGGCTCCACCAGCACGCCGCCGGTGGGGAAATCGGGGCCGGGCAGGCGAGCCACCACATCCTCAATGCTACAGCCAGGCTCGGCGATCAGAAGCTGGAGTGCATCACAAATCTCTCCCACATTGTGAGGCGGAATGGTGGTGGCCATGCCCACGGCAATCCCCGTGGATCCGTTGGCGAGTAGGTTGGGGAAAGCGGCCGGCATGACCACCGGCTCGTCCTCGCTCCCATCGTAATTGGGGCGAAAATCCACCGAGTCCTCGTCCAGCCCCTCCATCAGGGCGGCGGCAACCGCCGTCAACTTGGCCTCGGTGTACCGCATGGCGGCGGCGTTATCGCCATCGATGTTGCCGAAGTTGCCTTGCCCCTCCACCAAGGGATAACGCACGGCGAAATCTTGGGCCAGACGTACCATGGCGTCGTAAACTGCCACATCGCCGTGGGGATGGTACTTACCGATCACGTCGCCGACCACCCGGGCGCACTTTTTGAACCCGCCGGTTGGGTCGAGCTTCAACTGGCGCATGGCGAAAAGCAACCGGCGATGGACCGGCTTCAAGCCATCCCGCACGTCGGGCAGCGAGCGCGACACAATCGTCGACATGGCATAGGCGAGATAGCGTTCCCCCAAGGCCTCCGTCAGGGGAGTCTCGCGAATGGTGCCTTGTTCGGTCATGACGCTGCTGTCCTTGATTCGGGCTCACGGAAACGCTCGACCAGCCGGGCCCGGGCGGCTGGGATTGTCTGACAATGACGCTGAAGGAAATAGCCGGAAAGCATCAATCCCTGCAAAACCCCCGCTCGATCCCCCTCCCCCCCTTGGGTGAGAAAGCGCGGCAACGCGAGCAATCTATCTTGATAAGGCTTTCCAGCTTCGGCAGAAACGGCGCGGCCGCTTTTCGGGCTCACATAGATCAAATCGGACTGGGTGCCGGTGGCCGCGCAGGTCCTTAAGTCCAATCCATACCCCAGATCCCGCAACAACGCCAATTCCCAATGCACATAGATGCTGGCCCAGGCCTCGGTTCCCAGCCCCTCTAACCACACCCCGAAAGCGGCAAACGTGGCCGGTTGAGGATGGCGCTCGGGCAACAGCGTCTCGCACAAGGCACAGGCCGAGGCTAAGGCCGCCAACCGCTCTGGATGATCCAGCATGGCGGCGGCGTGGGCGTGCAGGGCTTCCACCCGATACGTCCCCAAATGCTCCGGTAGCCGCGCTCGCCACCAGGCCTCGACCTGGTTCCCCGGCTGAAGAATGCCTCGGTGCTGACGGCCTCGTCCCCCTGGAACCAACCCGAGATGACGCCCGCGTTCCGCCGTCAACAACGTGAGGACAACCCCCGTCTCACCATGAGGACGAACCGCGAGAACGAAACCCTGGTCGTTCCACTGAATCATCAACCACTCTTCAATTACATGGGAGACAATCCCAACCGAGGAAACAATCCTCGGTCCCGCTCGGGCGAAGCATTGGGAGCCGTCAGGAGCTTCTCACCACAGAACACCGAGTTCGCTCCCGCGAAGAAACATAAGGCCTGCATCTCGTCGCTCATGCTCTCGCGGCCTGCCGACAAACGGACGAACGACTTTGGCATCATCACCCGTGCCACCGCAATGGTGCGGATGAAATCAAACGGATCGGGAGGCGTCGCCTCGGCTAAGGGCGTTCCCGGAATGGGAATCAGCAAGTTGATGGGGACGCTATCCGGATGTTTGGGCAGGTTCGCCAATGTCACCAACATCCGCGCTCGGTCTTTTTGCTGCTCGCCCAAACCCACAATCCCACCGGAACAAACGTGTAGGCCCGCCTCTTGAACATGCTCCAGAGTATCCAGGCGGTCTTGATAGGTCCGCGTGTGAATAATCTCGCCGTAATGCTCTGGGCTGGTGTCCAGATTATGATTGTAATAATCCAGACCCGAGTCCTTCAACTGACGCGCTTGCTCCCGCGATAAGAGACCAAAGCTGGCACAGGTCTGCATTCCCAGGGCCTTTACCCCCTCGATCATGGCGAGAGCGGTCTGGAAATCATCGCCTTTTGGGCCGCGCCAAGCCGCGCCCATGCAAAAGCGCGAGGCTCCTTCGTCCTTGGCCTTCTGTGCGGCCTCGATGACGGCCTCCACCGCGAGGAGTTTTTCCTTCTGTAGACCCGTGGCGTAACGCGCCGCCTGAGGGCAGTACCCACAATCCTCTGGACATCCCCCCGTCTTAATCGAGAGCAACCGACTCACCTGGACGCGATTCGGATCAAAGTTGGCGCGATGGATGGTGTGAGCCTGGAAGAGTAAATCCATGAGGGGTTGAGAAAACAGGGCATCAACTTCCATTGGAGCCCAATCGTGCCTTACTGTCATCACCCTAAGCGACCTCCGCTTCATATCGAGGGGGGGAGGATACGCAGGGGAGCGGGAGCGGGTCAAGGGCCTGTGGCCCTTGCGGGGGTGTCGGGGGCGGCGCCCCTGACCAGGGCGTAAGCCCATGCCCAAGCCCCCCCCCGACCCCCCAACAAAAAACCCCCGATTGTTTCGGGGGTTTTTTGTTGGGGGGGC
>JAVBJO010000132.1:0-16063 GCA_031546925.1 Rhodospirillaceae bacterium | reverse complement strand
GACCCCCCAACAAAAAACCCCCGATTTTTTCGGGGGTTTTTTGTTGGGGGGTCGGGGGGGATGGGTTTTTGGCTTGCGCCGGGGCTGCCGCCCCAACCCCCGCCCGGGGGCGATGCCCCGGACCCCCTTCTCTTTTATCGCAAGGGGGGGGGACGTTCCAAGCGGTAGCGGAAACGCTCGATCCCCAATCCCACCACATCAATCTCAGGGGTTCGCTGCGAAATCAGATCCGCAATCACCCGGCCGCTCCCGCACGCCATGGTCCAGCCCAGAGTCCCATGTCCAGTGTTCAAGAACAACCCCGACAACGGCGTTTCTCCCAAAAGGGGAACGCTATCAGGGGTCACAGGGCGCAAGCCCGTCCAGGGCTCCGCTTGGCTGTAATCCCCCGCCCGCGGCAGCAACGCTCGAGCCCGTTCCACCAGTAAGCGCCAACGTCGTTCCGGCAGAGTGGTATCATAGCCGCTCATTTCCGCCGTCCCCGCGACCCGCAGGCGGTCACCCAAGCGGGAGTAGACCATCTTGAAGGCATCATCCGTCAGGGAGACCGTAGGAGCGCAGTCCCCCAAGCGGACCGGGATCGTGATGGAATAGCCCTTAGCGGGGACAATGGGCAGACGAACCCCTACCGATCGCGCCAGGATTGGGCTGTAGCTCCCTGCAGCAAGGACGGTGGCTTCTGCGGCTAAAAAGCCACGGCTACTCTCGATTCCAACCAGACGATCGCTGTCCCGACGCAGCGCCTGAATGGTGGTGTCATAGAGAAACTGAACGCCTCGATGGGCGGCAAGCTTGGCCAGGGTGTGGGTGAAACGATAAACGTCGCCACTTTCGTCACCTGGGGTGTAGATCCCTCCCGCGAGTTGGGTTTCTACCTCGGTCAAGGCCGGTTCAAGGGCAATGCAGTCCTGCGGAGACTTCTCCTGCCGCTGGAGACCGAAGCGATTCATCAATCCCGCCACCCGACAGGCGTGCTCGAAGTCCTTGGATTTCCGGTAGACGTGCAGAATCCCTAACGTCTTTTGGTCGTACTCAATCCCGATTTCCGCCCGCAAGGCCTGAAGACATCGCCGAGAGTATAAGGCGATGCGCAGCGTCCGCTCCGTGTTGAGGGCTGCCCGGGAAGAGCGGCAATTGCCAAGGAAATCAACGCACCAGCGCCATAACGCCGGGTCAAAGCGCCCCCAGCGAAACAGCAAGGGGGCATCCTCGCGGCCGAGCCACTCGAAAATTTTCGGCAGGATCGAGGGTTTCGCCCAAGGCTCCGCATGGCAGGGGGAGATCTGACAGCCATTGGCGAAACTCGTCTCCAGGCCGGGGCCGGAGCGGCGGTCCACCACCGTTACCGTGTGTCCCGCTTGGCAGAGATACCACGCCGTTGCGACTCCGGTAACACCTGCTCCAAGGACGAGGACTCTCAAAAGCAAATTCTCCAGAGATCAGGAGTCACGGGGCAATCGCCCGTGACTCCTCTCTCTCTTTTTACTTTCCTAATGCCAAGGCCACGTACCTTGGGGACTGCGTGGTTTCCACATGGAGCAAGAGGAATTTTTGTCCATTCGCCATGGCTTGCTTGATGGCGTCGGTCAAATCCTGAGGCTTCCGAATGGGCGTATGCCCCGCTTCGGTAATGACATCGCCTTGCTTCAAACCTTTTTCCGCCGCAGGCCCGCCTTCTTTGACCTCGGTGATGACAACACCGTTGGTTGCCTCATCGATATTGAAGCGAGTCCGCAGTTGAGGGGTAAGAGAGGCAACGGAAACACCAGTATTGCCGATGACTTGTCCAGTTTGGTCCCCATCGGTTTTTTCCGGCACCTTGCTCAGATCCTCAGAGGGCTCTTCCGCCAGTTCTCCGACCACGACAGAGAGAGTCTGATGTTTTCCTTCGCGCCATATTTCCACGGGGACGGCTTTATTGATGCTGGTTTCGGCGACGATGCGCGGCAACTTGCGCATTTCGGAAACTTCCTTGCCGTCGAACTTGACAATGACGTCCCCGGTCTTGATCGCAGCCTTGGCCGCCGGCCCCCCTGCATTCACCGAGGCGACTAAAGCGCCCTTGGCATCGGGGAGTCCCATGGTTTCGGCCAACTCCGTGTCAATGGACTGGATCCGCACCCCCAGCCATCCGCGCCGATGATTCCCGTATTGCCTCAGGTCATTGATGACCGGCTTGGCAAGAGAGGAGGGAATGGCAAAGCCAATCCCAATCGAACCACCCGAGGGAGAGAAAATCGCGGTATTAATCCCGATGACTTCCCCATTGATGTTGAACATCGGCCCACCCGAATTCCCCCGGTTGATGGAGGCATCGGTTTGCAAGAAGTCGTCATAAGGACCAGAGTTGATATCACGTGCCCGTGCGGAAACAATTCCGGCGGTCACGGTTCCACCCAATCCAAAGGGATTTCCGATGGCAAGCACCCAGTCTCCCACGCGCGCAACGTCGGAATTTCCAAATCCAACGGCAACCAATTTCTTGCTACCGGGATCGATTTTCAGCAGAGCGAGATCTGTTTTTGTATCCCGTCCGACGACTTTCGCCTTGTAGACGCTATCATCGTGGAGGATCACGTTGATTTCATCGGCTTCGGAAATAACGTGGTGGTTGGTGACCACATACCCTTCTGCGTCGATGATGAAGCCGGATCCCAGCGAAGTTGCCCGGCGCGGTGCCGCATCGGGGTGCTTCTGCCGGTCAAAGAACTCCTTAAAGAAGTCCTCGAACGGCGATCCGGGAGGAAACTGGGGCATCTCCGGGGTGCGTTCGGGGTTCTTGATGGTTTGCGTGGTGGAGATGTTGACCACCGCCGGGAGCAGTTTTTCCGCCAGATCGGCAAAACTGGCCGGAGCATCCTTGGCAACGCCGGGGCTGGCGGGCAACAGCAAAAGGAATGCCGCCACGACGGGGATGGCAAGAGCGGTGATGCGGGATCTCCAGCATGCCACTCCAGGGGCATCGCAGTGGTTTTTCTTAACGTTTCTTAGAGTCTGCACCAAAGAAGTCCTCCTGAAAGGAGATAAGGGGGGCTGAAAAGAGGGGGGTTACTTTTGCAAGGCTTCTGTTTTCACGCCCAAATAGCGGAACAGAGGCGAATCGGGCGAAAGCACCAAGGTGGTCCCCTCCCCGAGCGTCCGGCGGTACGTTTCCAGCGAGCGGTAAAACGCGTAGAATTTCAGATCCTTCCCATAGGCCTCGTTGTAAATTCGAGACGCTTCCGCATCACCCTCGGAGCGCAGGATATCCGCGTTGCGCGTGGCTGTGGCGAGAAGAATGGTCTTTTTCCGATCGGCCTCGGCCTGGATTTGCTGCTTCAGCTTATAGCCTTGGGCGCGCAATTCCGTTGCCTCGCGCTCGCGCTCGGAGCGCATGCGATTATAGATGGATTCGTTGTTCTTTTCCGGGAAATCCGCACGACGAATGCGCACATCAACCACGGTCAAACCATAGACGAGGCTTCGTTCGGCAAATTCCTTGTTCAGTTCCTTGATGATGCTTCCTCGCCCTTCTGTCAGCAGAGAGGTCAAGGAGGTCTCGCCCATAATGCGACGCAACGAGGACGAGGCCAATTGGGACAACTGAGTCCGAATATTGGCCTCGTTTCCGGCTTGATAGTACTTCAAGGGATCACTGATGCGATACCGTGCAATGGTATCCACTAGGATACGCTTTTGATCCTTGAGGACGATCGCCTCGGTGGGGATTTCCAATCCTTGCAGGCGGCGGTCATAGAAGACCACGCGATCAATCATGGGAATCTTGAAGTACAGTCCTGGTTCTTGAATAATCCCGTCGGAGCGAACATTGCCAAGACGGATCACCAGAGCCTGCTCTGACTGATGAACGACGAACAGAGAGGATGCGCCAAAGAACAGCACCGCGACGGCGATAATGCCAAAAAAGACCGTTGATGGGCGCATTATGGAGTCCCCCGCAGCGTTGAGGCCGGAGTCGGCTTGGTGATTTCAGGAAGAGGCAGATAAGGAATCACCCCCTGACCTCCCTTACTCGATGGATCGATGATGATCTTAGCGGATTTCGGCAAGATCTCGTCCATGGTTTCGAGATAAAGACGAACCTCGGTTGCTTCCTGGGCCTGGGAATAGGCGGTCTGGAGCGCCAAGAAGCGCTGTGTCACGCCTTGGGCTTGACTGACCACCTGTTCCCGGTAAGCCTTGGCCTCCTCCTCCTTACGCACGGCGTCGCCTTCGGCGCGGGGAAGAATATTGTCGCGATAGGTTTTACCAGCGTAAACCTCGCTATCCCGGTTGGCGCGAGCGCTTTGTACATCATCAAACGCGGCAATGACTTCGGCGGGCGGCGTGGTTTTCTGCAACTGAACTTCCACAATTTCGATCCCGGCGTCATAGACCTCGTTGAGCAGACGGCGCAGCTCGCGGGTGGCCTCGTCGGCGATGGCGGCGCGGTCCTCGGACAGGACGCCTTGGATGCTTTTCCGGCCGATGACCTCGCGCATGGCGGCTTCGGCGGTGACCTTCACCATGGACTCGTGATCCTTGGCGTTAAACAGGTACTTTCCCGCGTCGCCGATCTTCCAGCGCACGGTAAAGGCGGCCTCGACGATATTCTCGTCCTGACCGGTCAGCATGCGTCCCTCTTGCGTGCCATCCTGGCCGGATTTGGTGAAGCTTTGCTCTCGGCCAATGGAGATTTGCTGAATCACCGTGGTCTTGGGGAGAAGAACCGTCTCAATGGGATAAGGCAAATGGTAGTGCATCCCCTGGGTGGTGGTCTTACCGTCCCATTTCCCGAAGCGCAGAACCACCCCTTGCTCCTCGGGCTGGACCATATAAATCCCCGAGGCCCCCCAGGCGAGAAGACCGAGGACCAAAACCAGGCCGAGACCTCGGCCCGAGCTAAATCCACCACCAGGCATGGCGCGGCGCAACTTCTCTTGGCTGCGGCGGATCATATCCTCGAAGTCGGGACCGTTTTGACCTCCACCACCGCTGCCGCCACCCCCACGGCCCCATGGGCCGTTGTTGTTGCCGCCACCGCCACCCCCTTGAGGAGTCCAAGGCATTCGCTGTTCCTTACATCTGGAGTTGACATCGTTTTCGCCGCTGGCGCACCTCGGTTTATAGGCCGAGTGCCCCTCGGACGCAACGTCTGCTCGCCCATGCCCTCGTATTTACCAAGGGGTGGAATCCCCGCCCATATGGAGAAGAAGGTGCGATCTTTCAAGCAGGATAGGGAGTCACGCCAGGGCCGTCTAGGGCGTGTTGGCGCTGGAGCATTGATGAAAGGAAAAGGGGGCCTTGCAAACGATATTAAAGAGGCAGCCAATAAAGCCGCAACGTCACCTGAGCGCCAACAGGACCGGGAATGACCACTTCGAGATCACTTTCGGCCTTACCCAGGAATTCAACGCCGGGGAAATGATCTGGCGCAGAGTCGATCCCCACCGTCTTGGTGCCCCGCGCGAATTTTTGCACCAACATCATATCAATATTGACTCGCTCTGGTGCTGTCGCGAGGAAAAGATAGCGTCCTGGCTTGGTAAGGTGGAATTTCTCGACGAAGGCGGGCATGGAGTGCTCGCGATCTTGGGCGATTTTGCCTTGACGTTCCTCCATGGGCGGCGGCGGAGGGTGGACCCCGTAAGCTTCCGCCCAGCCCGTCAGCGTCATATCAATTTCGCTTTGATAGTGCTTCAAGCTGTCTTGCCAATAGGCGGCACGGAGCCCCCCTTGTTTTTTAGCCTCACCGTTGAGCAATTCCCGAACTAAATCAATGCGTTGAGCAAAGTTGACTCCGACTCCGGTGGGGACTCGGGTTCCTTGCGCATCAATTTCCACGAGGTTTCCTCCAGAAACGACCCCGACCACACGACCATCCTCGTCGAGCAGAGGACTGCCAGAAGCTCCGCCTTGCACGGGCAGGGAGTGCTGAAGCAACTGCCGGTTCTCATTTCCGCTCTTGACGAGGAAAAAGTCGGTCAGCGCCGTGAGGTGTCCCACCTGCAACTGGGCCTCAGGGTCTTCGAGATTGACTCCGCCCAGGGCGGCGCTCTCGATGGGAAAGCCCAGGTAGCCCACGGCGTCGCCAGGGTGGAGGCTTTGCAGGGTCGGATCAGAAGCCAATGGAAGGGGTGGGCCGAGGTGTTTGGCGTCCTCTGCCGACACCACAAGGAGCGCCACATCATACCCTCCCGCGCCGGCGATGGAGCGATTCATCCCCGCCGCTCCGGCGGAAATGGGGCCATAGGAACGCCAAGCGGCCTCGAACTCGCGGTACTGGGGGTGCTCGATCACGCGGGCCACCGTCACATCGCGCGCCGGAGCACCACTGGCGCGAACCACCAGGGTGGGACCGGACTCCATCTGCTGGAAGATCTCCCCCACGTGGGCGCTTGTGACCAGAACGCCCTCGGCCACGACGAAGGCGGTGGCGAAGGGGGTGACTCCGCGCTCATCCTTCGCCGCAACCAGGTACACCGAAGGCTGAGCCGCGCGAAGACGAGAGGCCAAACGTTCGTCTTTTTGGAACAGGATCAGCCCTAAGGCTACGCCCAGCACAACCACCACGCTGAGCATCGCAAGCAGCATCCGGGCCATCTTGCCGCCATGCCGCGCCGAGACCGCCGCCATCCGCGCCGCTCCAGCATGAGCAACATGACGACGTGTGGGAGGAAGACCGTCCATCTCTAAGGTTTCGACCCGCAAGGTCGGACCGTCGGGCTCGCCCAGGGTAACGCGAGCGGCCATGGGCAATTCGTCACCTTCGAAGGCTTCTTCGCCGTCGATCCAGGCGCTCCCGCCCGAGGAAAGAGAAAGACGATAGCGGGCGAATTTCCGCTCGAACGCCACATGGTGGCGGGAAATTTCGGTCATTTCGGGCGGAAAGCAGATGTCGCACGAAGGATGGCGGCCAACCGTCACGACCGGATGAGTCGAGGGAAAATCGAACACTCGCGTGGGGATAGAGGGAGATTCGATGGTAATGCGAAGGGGCATGGGAGAGAATGTGTAGCTTCCCACCCTGGAAACAAACGAGCGCGAATGTCGAGGTAACGCATGCGTGGCGCGCGCTTACGTTTGCGCAAAGGGCCCCCTCTGCGCAAACGGTATTAAGGGAGTAATCCATGGGATTGAGAAGCCTAACGGCTTCTCACGCTCCTTGCTCTCCCCCATATAGGGGATCGGTTCAAGCAAGTGGGGAAAGAGGGGAGATGGCGTTGGCTCCACGTCTTGTTGCGGTGACCACCGCTGTTCCACCGTATGTTCTTGACTGCTCGACGGCGGCGACATTCGCTCGGGGGCTGTTTGGGGCGAGGCTCCGCGATCTGGGCGAGATTCATGCCAACGCAGGGATTGAGCGGCGCGCCTTGTGTATGCCTCTTGATTGGTATTCCTCTTCCCACGGCTGGAAGGAGCGGGCCGCGCTCTTCGCCGAACAAGCCGTTGCTCTGGGGAGCCAAGCCGTGCTGGCGTGTCTGGCACAGACGAACCTTACCGTCCGGGACGTGGATGCCTTGGTGGTGGTCTCGACCACGGGCATGAGCTCTCCCAGTGTTGACGCTCTCCTGATGGAGCGTTTGGGCATGCGGCCGGATGTGGTGCGTCTGCCGGTGTATGGGCTGGGTTGCGCCGGGGGAGTTTTGGGTCTTGCCCGGGCCGCAGCCTTGGCCACCGCCATGCCAGGAGCCCGGGTCATGCTGGTGGTCGTCGAATTATGCAGCCTGACCTTCCGTGTCCGGGATACCTCTCCGGCCAACATGGTGGCGACGGCTTTGTTCGGCGATGGCTGCGCTGCGGCCCTTCTCTCCACGGCAGGCCCCGCAACGGCTCCCCGACTGACAGCGTGGGGGGAGCACACGTGGCCCCATTCCTTGGATGTCATGGGATGGATCATCGAGGAAGACGGGCCGGGCGTGTTGTTCTCGCGTGAGATCCCCGCGTTGTTGCGGCGCTTACTGCCCTCGGCCCTCGCCGCGTGGCTGAAACGAAGCGGTGTGGAACGATCTTCCGTTGACCGCTTCCTCTGCCACCCTGGTGGGGCCAAGGTTCTGCTCGCCCTGGAGGAAGCGCTGGCCTTACCCTCGGGTGCCTTGGATACAGAAAAGAAAATCCTGCGCGACTTCGGAAACATGTCGGCCGCAACGGTGCTCTTCGTCCTGGAAAGCGCCTTGCGGATGCCGCTTCCCGCGCGGACGGTCGTCCTGGCGGTTGGGCCAGGATTTAGTGCCGGTTTCTTGCTGCTGGAGACTCCATGACTCCCTTTATCGCCGTTCTTGGATACATGACCCTGCAGAGAATGGTGGAGCTGTTCCTCTCTGCCGGAAATACCCACCGTCTCCGTGCCCTAGGAGCGTATGAAGTCGGGGCCGAGCACTATCCCTTCCTTTGCCTCCTGCATGGCGCGTGGCTGATTTGCCTGGCGCTGAGCGTGCCGGTGGACACGCCCCCCAAGATGGGCTGGTTGCTGGTGCTGTTGGGGCTTTTACTGCCCTTGCGCCTCTGGATCATGACCAGTCTGGGCGAGCGCTGGACTACCCGGATTCTCGTGCTGCCCGGAGCGCCTCTGGTCGGTCGAGGGCCTTATCGCTGGGTCAGACATCCCAACTACATGATCGTTGCCGCGGAAATCGCCGTTTTGCCCTTAACCTTTGGCGCAGATCAGCTTGCCCTCGTCTTTTCCTTGCTGAATGCACTTGCCGTGAGCTATCGGATTTCCGTTGAGGACCGAGCGTTGCGAGGCTAGAGCATCCTGTGAAGAGGCGGTATTACCGATTGGTGATCTCCACCAATCCCTCCAGAGCTGCCCAGGCCTTCCCGCTATCGATGGCCTCCGCCGCCAAGCCGACGCCGAGGCCAAGGTGATCTGTCTTCCCCGCAACCACCAGAGCCGCCGCCGCATTCAGCACGACGATATCGCGATAGGCTCCTTTCTCCCCCTGGAGAAGCGCCTTGAGGGCCCGAGCATTTTCGATAGCGTCTCCTCCCTTCAAGGCTTCGGGAGCGCTGCGAGGCAGACCGACCTGCTCGGGCGTGACTTCAAAGCATCGGACCGCCCCATTTTTCCACTCTGCGACGTGAGAGGCTGCGGTGGTGGTCAATTCGTCGAGACCATCTGCGCCATGCACCACCCAGGCGTGGTGTGCTCCTAATTTTCCGAGGACGGCCGCGATAGGTTCGACCCAGCGGGCGTGGAACACGCCCATCAACTGCCGCGTTGTCCCGGCGGGATTGGCCAGGGGACCCAGCAGGTTAAAGATGGTGCGGGTTCCCAACTCTGTCCTCGCTCCGGCCACGTGGCGCATGGCGTTATGGTGTCGAGGAGCCATCAGGAAGCTGATCTTATTTTCAAACAGGCAGGTGCGCACCAGGGCAAGATCCGCATCGACCTTGACGCCGAGGGCGGCCAGCACATCGGCGGAACCGGAGCGCGAGGATAAGGCACGATTGCCATGCTTGGCGACGGGTACGCCTGCCCCGGCGACGACGAAGGCGGCTGCGGTGGAGATGTTATAGGTCCCCGACTCGTCTCCCCCGGTGCCGCAGGTATCGATGGCGCCGGGGGGAGCGTCCATGCGTAAGACCTTGGCGCGCAGACTCCGGGCGGCACCGACGATTTCCTCGACGGTTTCGCCTCGGACTCGAAGAGCCATGAGCAACCCACCCGTCTGAGCCGGGGTCGCGTTTCCCGCCATGATGGTGTCGAACACGGCTTCGGCTTGTTCGGCGGAGAGGGTTTGCCCCGCCGCCACGCGGGCCAGGGCCTCCTTCACGAGCTTCGTCCTGCACGAGGATCTTGGCAGAGATCGAGAAAGTTTTTCAAGATCAAGGGTCCGTTTTCCGTTTCGATGCTTTCGGGATGGAACTGCACGCCCCACGCGGGGAGGGTTTGATGGTGGAGTCCCATGATGGCACCATCCTCGCTCCAGGCGGAGCAATGCAAGCAATCGGGGAGGCTCTGTCGCTCGACGGTTAACGAGTGATAGCGCGTGGCACGAAAAGGCGAGGGCACGCCGGCGAAGGGTCCAGAGCCATCATGATGAATCCAATCCACTTTTCCATGCATGGGCGAGGGAGCTCGAACGACTTTCCCGCCAAAGGCTTGTCCGAGCGCTTGCTCTCCCAGGCAGACGCCGAACAACGGGATACCTTCCTGGGCTGCGCGCACGATCAAGTCGAGGCAAATCCCCGCCTTATCAGGATCGCAAGGGCCGGGGGAAAGGACGATCCCTTGGGGCCTCAACGCCACGGCCTGCTCGACCGTGAGGGCATCGTTGCGATGAACCTCCACCTTTGCACCCAACTTTCCCAGGTCGTGCCAAAGGTTGTAGGTGAAACTGTCATAATTATCAATCAAAAGGAGCATATGGCATCCTAACAGGTTGATTTTACTAGGGTTTACTTTCTTGTCTCTGCGATCTTACCCGGTATAATCCCCGTTGGCGTTCTCATGCCACCAGCAAACGAGGATTATTCCAACATAGATCCATCAACCGAAGCAAAACTTCAACCTCCTGGGCTCCGGCAATGGCATATCTCCCATTGATCACCAAGCAGGGAACGCCCTCGATACACCAGCGCCGTGCCCGGGCGTCTTCTTGGAGGATGACCAAGGCATCCTCGCCTTTCTCCCAAACCCGCTCCATGTCCTTTGCGGACAGCCCGATGTCGGCGGCCAGACACATGAGTTCCAAGGGGTTTCCGATGTTGCATCCCTGTTGGAAGTAAGCCTCGAACACGGCCTCAATGGCTTGTTCTTCTCGGCCCTGCTGGGCGGCAAAGCGGATCAGGCGGTGGGAAAAAAGGGTGTTGGGTACCACACGGATGCGATCAAAGGCGAAGGGGATTCCCTCGGCTCTGCCGAGTTCCTTCAACCGTTCACAGACCTGAGCGCCGTTTTGCTGCGAGGGAAATTTGCGTTTCAGGTAGTCCTGAAAATCAACGCCCTGGGAAGGAAAGTTGGGATGAAGCAAAAAAGGACGCCAGAAAATCTGGGCTCCCACATGAGGCCGCAACCGAATGGCTGCGTCTAGGCGGCGTTTGCCGATATGGCTCCAGGGGCACGCCGTGTCGAAAAAGAATTCTATTTCCACCGGAGACGTCTCACAAAATCCGCCCCCGGGCTCGCGTCAGCAACGAAACGGCATAATCCCCTGGGAGCGCGTGGGTATGGGTTGCCTTGCAGGTCACTTTAACGGGGGGAACCTCCTCAGAGATATAAAATTCAGCATAGGCGGTCGAGCGACAGACCCGATCCAGAACCTGCTGGGCCACCTCTGGCACGGTGTCCATAAGGACGATGCAAAACTCCAACGGCGCGGTATAGGCCACCAAATCCTCGGCGCGGAACAGGCGCTGGAGATAACGAGCGAATTTCTGGATCACCGAAACGGCAGCATCGGGAGGATCGGCAATGGTCAGCAGAACGATGGACAACGCTCGTTTCTGGGTTTTTGTCAGCACCAGGCGTTGCTGGAGATAGGCCTCGGCGTAAACGCGATCATAGGTTTCGGAAATCGGGTCAAAGACCTCCTTTTGGAGGCAGTTTGACAACATCCGGGAGAGACGATTGTGACGTCGATAGCGTTGCACCAAATTTTCAACTGTCGATGCCAAGCGGGAGCCCTGCTCCGGCAGGAACACCACCCGGCTGAGGCTGCACCCATAGGCCCGTTCAGACAACGTCGATCCCGTTTCCAGCAGCGCCACCATGGGGAGATTGAACATTCCCGAGGCTTTGCGAGCATGGGCGGCAAAGTCCGCAGCTTCCTTAGGGGTATCGTCGAAGGACAGCAACAGCAGGCAGACCTCCGCTTGGGAGACGCTGGTGTAACCTTCCTCCCAATGCTCGAAGACTTGCACGGTGACGGGGCAATCGCGCAAAAGCGCGGCTGCCTGGAGGGCAAGACGCCCCACGGCGATGACCACCGGAAGAGAGGGGAGAGTCTCTCCCTCAAGAGGCGTCCTTTCCTCGGGTTCGACCCCGAAGCGTTTTGCGATGCGTGTCCGAACCCACAACTCGGACTGGGTGCGCTGCAAACGGACGATGGGGGTCACGCGGGCGGTAAGAGCCGTGTCGCTGATGCTGGTTGTCCACACATCGTCTAAACCGCAGGACAAGGCTTGGCCGTACAGCGCGTCTGGAACATCATCGGCATAGACGAAAACAATGCCGACTTCTGTTGAGGCGGTATTTTTGACCTGCACGCCGAAAGCGACGGCATCCCAGTCCACCGTCACGCCCACCAGCATGATATCGGGATGGGTGCGCGTGCGCAGCCACCCCTCCTCAGCGGAGGCGACGACGGATACCTGGCAATGCAGGCTCCTCAAGCGTTCAGCAAAACCCTCGCCGCGCTCAATCCGAGGGTCCACAATGAGAATTCGGGATAAAAACGTCATCTTAGACCACTCAACACCCAGACGAAAAATGACCACCCTTCCCCGCGCGGCACCTCTTACAGCTTGAGATTGAACATTCCTAAGGGGTGAATTCAAGGAACAACAATCCCAAGCGCATCCTCATCGTATCATATTTTCCTCGGCTCTTGAAGTTGCTATTTATACCGTTGCGAGAGTTTCCCCCTCCCTCGGTTCCGAGGCAACAAGCCTTAATTCCGCCACAGATATTTTTTATTTTTCTCTCTGAGCGAGGCTTGAAAAGCACTCTCTCAACAATGAGAAGAATTGTGGAGAATAAAATGCTCGGATATGTCGGAAGGAAGGCTTTTGCAGGGATGCTTCGGGTGGGGCGTCTTTTTGTGCCCGGTGTTGGGGTCATTCTCTTGGCCTCGTGCGGGACTCTACCTCCCGGTCGCGCTCCTGACGTGAAGTCTGTGCCTCCGGTGGTTCCTGCGCCTCCGGCTGTTTATAGGGTGTATCCTTCTTACGGATATGAGGCGGAACCCGCGCCGACCACCGTCTACCGCGAGAGCTATCGCGAAGATGACCAGCGGCTCCGAGAGCGAGACGCCTGGAGGCGACAGCACGAGGCCCGTCCGCCTCCCCCGCACGACCCGCGCAGAGTAGACGGCAGCTCTCACGGAGGAGGGGATGGCCCGCGAGGCCACGACCACGACGGACCGGGACGACAGCACGAGGCACATCCGCCGGGTGGAGGAGGGGATGGCCCGCGAGGCCACGACCACGACGGACCGGGACGACAGCACGAGGCACATCCGCCGGGTGGAGGAGGGGATGGCCCGCGAGACCACGACCACGACGGACCGGGACGACAGCATGAGGCACATCCGCCGGGTGGAGGAGGGGATGGCCCGCGAGGCCACGACCACGACGGACCGGGACGACAGCACGAGGCACGACCCTCAGACGAAGGACGAGACGGCCCGCGAGCCCACGACCGGGATACGGCGAAACAAGAGCACGAGGCACGACCCTCAGACGAAGGACGAGACGGCCCGCGAGCCCACGACCGGGATACGGCAAAACAAGAGCACGAGGCACGACCCTCAGACGAAGGACGAGACGACTCCCGAGCCCACGACCGGGATACGGCAAAACAAGAGCACGAGGCACGACCCTCGGACGGAGGACGAGACGACTCCCGAGCCCACGACCGGGATACGGCGAAACAAGAGCATGAGGCTCCCCCTCCGCCTCCGCCGAAACAAGAGCACGAGGCACGACCCTCGGACGGAGGACGAGACGACTCCCGAGCCCACGACCGGGATACGGCGAAGCAAGAGCATGAGGCTCCCCCTCCGCCTCCGCCGAAACAAGAGCACGAGGCACGACCCTCGGACGGAGGACGAGACGACTCCCGAGCCCACGACCGGGATACGGCGAAGCAAGAGCACGAGGCTCCCCCTCCGCCTCCGCCGAAACAAGAGCCGGAGGCTCCCCCTCCGCCTCCGCCGAAACAAGAGCCGGAGGCTCCCCCTCCGCCACCTCCTCCGCCACCTCCTCCGCCACCTCCTCCTGAGGAGAAGAGCACTCCACCTTCGTAGCCCTCACCACGCCCGCTTAACGCAGCGCCCAACCAAGAGGAACTTGATCGCAAGAAGAAGAAAGGGGGAAAGGGAGGAAGGTGTCCGATGCCCTTCCTTCCCGACTATGCCATCCGTATAGCTTTGCAACGAGGACGAATCGTCCCATCTTTCGTATAGAGCGGCGGGGATCAGGGATGATCCTAGCTGATGGAACCGGTCTCCTCTGCCGGTTCCATGCTCCTCACGGAGCGGCTCGGGCGCCCGGTTACCCCCCTAGCCGGGCGCCCTTCTCTTTTACACGAAGCCCTCATCGTCGAAGTCCAGCACGGCTTTTCCTTTGGCCAGCACCAGGGCGTGGAGGGTGGCCGTCCGGGGCAAAATCACCTCCATGAACACCCGAGCCGTCTGCACCTTGGCGCGGAGGAAGGGGTTGGTGGGATCGGTCTCGGCGCTTTGCAGAGCGGTCTTGGCCATCCTCAGCCACAGGTAGCCAAGGCTAGTCAATCCCAACAGATGCAGGTAGTCCGAGGCGACGGCGGCCGCTTGCTCCGGGTGGTTCGCCCCCGTGCGGGCAAGGTGGAGGGTGGCCTGTTGCAAGCGCTCGAAGGCCTGGGAGAGGGGGCGAGAGAACCCGGCAAGAGTTGGAAGGGCCTCGGCGCTTTCCAGAGCGGCAGCAATGGGATGGAACAGAGGATACAACAAGCGTCCCCCTCCCAAGGGAAGTTTCCGTGCCACTAAATCCAAAGCTTGAATTCCGTTCGCGCCTTCGTAGATCTGCGCGATGCGGCAGTCGCGGACGTATTGCTCCATGCCGTTTTCCCGGATGAAACCGTGACCGCCGAAGACTTGTAGCCCAAGGTTGGTGGCCTCGAAGCCCAGATCGGTAAGCAACGCCTTGACCACCGGGGTCATCAACGCCACGAAGTCGCCGGCGCGTTGGGCGGTCTCGGGATCGGGGTGACGCCGGTGGAGATCCTCATGCAGCGCCACCCAAACGGCCAAGGCGCGGCCTCCCTCGATGAGGGCGCGCTGTGTCAACAACATGCGCCGCACGTCGGGGTGCACCAAAAGCCGATCCGCCGTCTGATTCGGCTCCCGAGCCCCCGCCGGAGAGCGGCCCTGGCGACGCTCGCGGGCGTAGGCGAGAGCCCCCTGATACGAGGCCTCCGCCAATCCCAGCCCCTGGAGGCCAACCGCGAGACGCTCTACGTTCATCATGGAAAACATGGCTTGGAGACCACGATGAGGCTCGCCCACCAGCCAACCCTGGGCATCTTCGAAATACATCGCACAGGTGGGGGAGGCCTTAATGCCCATCTTATGCTCCAGCGCCCCACAGGAAACCCCGTTGTCCGAGGCTTCCGGTAGGTGCTTGGGAACCACGAACAGGCTGATCCCCTTGACTCCAGGCGGAGCCTCGGGAAGGCGCGCCAACACCAGATGAATGATGTTTTCCGTCAGATCATGCTCGCCGCCAGAGATGAAAATCTTCGCCCCGGTCAGGCCGTAACTGCCATCCCCGCGCGGCACCGCCTTCGTCCGCAACAAACCCAGATCCGTGCCGCATTGGGGCTCCGTCAGACACATGGTTCCCGACCAACGGCCATCTGTCAGATGACGCAGGATCTGCTCGATCCGGGGATCCTGCCCGCCATGTGCCCGCAAGGCCAAATACGCCCCATGGCTGAGGCCAACCGTGATGGCAAAAGATAGATTAGCCGAACACATCATCTCTTGAATCAAGACGTCCACCGCCTTGGGGAGACCGAGGCCGCCATGCGCCTCCTCCGAGGACATGGCGGACCAGCCGCCCGCGCGAAACTGTTCATAAGCCGCCGGGAAACCGGTGGGGGTGCGAACCTGTCCGTTGTCCCAATGACACCCCTCCTCATCGCCGGGACGGTTGAGGGGGTGCAGCACCTCTTGGCAGAAAAGAGCCGCAGCCTCTAGAATGGGGGTGATGGTCTCTTGAGTCATCTCTCCGTAGTCGGGGAGAACAGAAAGGCCGGAGCCATCAAAAAGATCGAACAGGACAAAATTCATGTCGCGCAAGGGGGCGCTGTAGCCGGTCATGTTTTTGCTTTCCCGTGGGGCTTAACGGGGAGGTGGGGGGGGCTGGATGGGCTTACGCA
>JAVBJO010000159.1:0-19205 GCA_031546925.1 Rhodospirillaceae bacterium | reverse complement strand
GTACGCGGTGTAGGTTGCCCCACCCGTTTCCGCCAGAACCTTCGTGATCGCCGCCGTCAACGAGGTCTTACCATGGTCAACGTGACCAATGGTGCCGATGTTGCAGTGCGGCTTGTTGCGCTCGAACTTCGCTTTGGCCATCTCTTACCCCGTCTTCAAGTATCGGCGGCCTTCGAGAAAAGCGCCGCGAGTTTCATGAAAAATTACGACAAGTTCTTAGAGACCATGGAGCGGGTGGGGGGAATCGAACCCCCGTCTTCAGCTTGGAAGGCTATTGCTCTACCGTTGAGCTACACCCGCTGATGGTATCCAAAAACTTTGGTGGAGGGGGCAGGATTTGAACCTACGTAGACTCTCGTCGGCAGATTTACAGTCTGCTGCCATTAACCACTCGGCCACCCCTCCGCCGTTACCGCTGGTCTGAAGCAAACCATCGGCGCCGGAAGACGCGCAATATGGCAATTTTTGGCAGCATGTCAAGCAAAAAAGATGAAGCGGATTATTCGCGCTCGTCTTCCTGTTCGGCCTCCTCGGCGACCAAGGGATCGTCCTCGTCGTCGTGGTCGTGTTCGGGGATATCATCCTCTTGGAACACCTTGATTTCTTCCTCGACGACGGCGACCTCGGGGGCGACGTGGCGGGGGGTTCTGGAGGATCGCAGCGGAACCTTGATCTGCACCACATACGGAGCGGCACACTTGGGACAAACGATGGGATCGCGATTCAGATCATAAAACGGAGCGCCACAAGCGCCACAATGGCGCTTGGTTCCCCTGTTGGCGTGCGTCATGGAGAGAACTCCTTTTGGCGATGGGCTGACGATGGACGAGATCACACGGATTGCACGAGGTTCCGCACCGCTTGGTGGAACATCGCTTCGGTCAAACGACCGGTATTGGTGTTATAACGAGAGCAGTGATAGCTGTCAGTCAGCATCAGCCCCGAGGGCAGGCGATGCACGGCACCATGGGCGAAAGGAAACGCGCTTTTGCGCAGGCCAAGGGCCGTCAACAACGAGTCATGCGCCCCACGCCCGATGGAGAACAGGGCTTTTACATTGGGCATGGCGGACATTTCCGCCAAAAGAAACGGTCGACAGGTGGTAAATTCTTCCGGAAGAGGCTTGTTCTGCGGTGGAACACAGCGAACGGCGTTGATCAAACGCGTATCCACCAAGGTAAACCCATCATCGGGTGAGGCACCGTACGTTCCTCGCGCCAAACCAAAGGCCTTGAGGGTCGGATAGAGCAGCTCTCCCGCATAATCTCCGGTAAAAGGTCGCCCCGTGCGGTTGGCACCCTTTAACCCGGGTGCCAACCCCACGAAGAGAAACCGCGCCTCTAGGCTCCCGAACGAGGGAACCGGTCCATTATGCCAGTCTGGCCAAGCCGCGCGATTATTTCGGCGGAACTCCACCAGACGAGGACACAACGGGCAGTCCCGATCCGGAAGCACCAGAGGCGCGTTCAAGGGGAAAGCCAATCAGTAATGATCGTCATCCATATGCTGAGGCCCCGTCCGGTCTTCTCGGTGGAGGGGGGAACGGGCGATCAGGTGTTCCAGATCCATCAGTTCAACGAACGTGTCCGCCTGCCGCCGCAACTCGTCTGCAACCATGGGAGGCTGCGAGCGCACGGTGGACACCACGGAAACACGAACACCCTTGCGTTGGATAGCCTCCACCAGACGGCGGAAGTCGCCATCGCCGGAGAACAACACCACGTGATCGAGGTACTGTGCCATCTCCATCACATCAATGGCCAACTCGATGTCCATGTTGCCTTTGATTTTACGGCGGCCCATGGCATCGGTGAACTCCTTGGTCGGTTTGGTGACCATGGTGAACCCATTGTAGTCCAACCAGTCCACTAAAGGACGAATTGGAGAATACTCCTGATCTTCCACAAGAGCGGTATAGTAGAAGGCGCGAATCAACCGTCCCTTAGCTGCGAACAGCTCCAAGAGGCGCTTATAGTCGATATCGAAACCCAGGGTTCGGGCTGAGGCATACAAATTCGAGCCATCGATAAACAGCCCAATTCTCTCGGTATCGTAGAAATGCATGGATAGTTCTCATTCAACACCACGAGGGACGGGGAACATCCCCTCCCGCAATGGGGCTTAACGTAGTTCCCCTCTGAGGCCTCCGCAAGACCGAAGTGTCCTTTTGGGAGAAATGAGGGGGAAACGCCAAGGGAGAGCTTGACTCCAGGGGGTGGCTCGCGTAAGGGCTTGCTTTCCGGCAGTGCCCGAATATATAAGAGAAACCCCTCGGAGGATGATCCGTCCCGAAACGTGGTCCGATGCGTGGCCCAGCGGTCTGCTCGGCGCTTTATGCGTTTCGCTTCCTGAGTGCGTTTCGCTTTCTGGCTCCCACTTACACCATAAGGATATTCGATGGCGCGCGTTACCGTAGAAGATTGCGTTCTGAGAGTCCCCAATCGCTTCGAGCTGGTTCTGGTGGCGGCTCAGCGCTCGCGAGAGATCGCCGCTGGCGGACAGATGTTGGTGGAACGAGATAACGACAAGAACCCCGTTGTCGCCTTGCGCGAAATTGCCGAGGACGCCGTCAGTGTGGAGGCGTTGCGCAACTCCTTGATTTCCCACCTCCAGCACCATGTGGAGGCCGACGAACCCGAAGAGGAAGAGATGGACGCCCTGGTCGCCGATCGGGACATGAGCTTCGAGGCCATCACCTCCGACGAGGAAGCTGTCGAGAGCGGTTTGACCGTCTCCGAGGACGGGGTCGAGTTCGACGCCGACATTGGCGACAATATCTCCGAGATTGAGGCCGACAGCGAGGAATGATCGCCCCTGGCGGCAGCGGTGCGGCAAGGAGTCGCACCGCGTATCCATCCCCTGCTTCTGGAGAAGACACAAAATCAAGGAGGGGATGGTGGCGGTAATGCGCCAGTTCGAGTTGGTGGAACGGGTTCGGTCCTACGACCCATCGGCCGACGAGGATGCGTTGAATCGCGCCTATGTCTATGCCATGAAAATGCACGGGGCGCAGCTCCGGGCCTCGGGCGATCCTTACTTTTCCCATCCCATTGAGGTGGCGGGGATTTTGACGCACTATCGTTTGGATTGCGCGTCGATCATCACCGCCCTTTTGCACGACACCATCGAGGATACCCCCGCTACCCTGGAAGAGATCGAACATCTGTTCGGCTCCGAGGTGGTTCGTCTGGTGGATGGCGTTACCAAGCTCAGTCGCATTGAGCTTCAATCCGATCATGCCAAGCAGGCCGAAAATCTCCGTAAGCTCGTCCTCGCCATGAGCGAGGATATCCGGGTGTTGCTGGTAAAGCTGGCCGATCGGGTGCACAACATGCGCACCCTGCATTACATCACCAAACCGGAAAAGCGGCGACGGATCGCCCTTGAGACCATGGAAATCTATGCTCCTCTGGCCGAGCGCATCGGCATGCAGGAGATCAAGATGGAGTTGGAGGATCTCGCCTTCACCGAATTGCACGGGGAAGCGCGCTCGTCCATCATCGCCCGGCTCAACTATTTGCGCGACCAGGGCGGCGGACTGATCGACCGCATTCTGGAAGAGTTGCGCAAGACCCTGACCGAGGCGGGGGTGTCCGCCACTGTCTCCGGGCGCGAGAAGACGCCGTATTCCATCTGGTTGAAGATGCAGCGCAAGAATGTCGGCTTCGAGCAATTGTCCGACATCATGGCCTTCCGGGTGGTGGTGCCGTCCCTAGAGGACTGTTATCGCGCCCTGGGGGTGATTCATTCCCGTTATCCCATGGTGCCGAACCGGTTCCGGGATTACATCTCGACGCCGAAGCCCAATGGGTATCGCTCTTTGCATACCGGCGTGTTCGGGCCGGAACGGCACCGCATCGAGGTGCAGATCCGTACCGATGAAATGCACGAAATCTCCGAATTGGGCGTGGCGGCTCATTGGCAGTACAAAACGCCCGGAAGCAACACCCCCACCGGGAAGGTGACGGACGGACGTCAGTACCGTTGGCTGAGGGAACTGCTGGATATCCTGGAGCACGCCTCCAACCCCGACGAGTTTCTTGAACATACCAAGCTGGAGATGTTTCAAGATCAGGTCTTTTGTTTCACGCCGAAGGGGGATTTGATTGCTCTTCCCTCGGGGGCGACTCCGGTTGATTTTGCTTATGCGGTGCACTCCGACGTGGGAGACACCTGCGTTGGGGCGAAGATCAATGGGCGGATCATGCCGTTGCGCTCGCGCTTGCAAAATGGCGATCAGGTGGAGGTGATCACCTCCAAGGCCCAGTCTCCCAATCCGACCTGGGAGCGGTTCGTGGTGACGGGCAAGGCGCGCTCGCGCATTCGCCGCTTCATCCGCTTGCAGCAGCGGACCCAGTATGCCGACTTGGGACGCGCCGTGCTGGTGCGCGCCTTCCGTCACGAGGGCTACGACCTGACCGAAAAAGCCCTGGAGGGCGTGGTTCGGATCTTCAAGGCGCAGTCGGTAGAGGATTTGGTCTCCATGGTGGGGGCGGGAACCCTCGGGGCGAAGGAGGTGGTCTCCACCGTCTATCCCGAACTGCGTGAGCGCGCGCCCGCCCTGGATCCCGAGGACTTGATCCGTCGCCGCAACAAGGCCGCGCCGGACAAGAAGGATAAGGATAAATCCAACCCCATCCCGATCAAGGGGTTGATTCCCGGCATGGCGGTTCATTTCGCCGGATGTTGTCACCCTCTACCGGGGGATCGGATCGTTGGCATCGTCACCACCGGCAAGGGGGTGACCGTCCACACCATCGACTGCGAAAACCTGGAGCAGTACACCAACACCCCGGAGCGTTGGTTGGATATTTCCTGGGAGGCCACCGAAGGCAACACCCATGTGGGCCGGGTGGATCTGGCTCTGGCCAACGAGCCCGGTGCCTTGGGTGCCGTCACCACCATCATCGCCAAAAACATGGGCAACATCATCAACTTGAAGATCATCAACCGGAGCACAGAACTCTTCGAGATGGTCGTGGATATCGAGGTTCGTGACGTGAAGCATCTGACCAACGTTATTGCCGCGCTCCGCGCAACCTCGGTGGTGACGTCAGCGGAGCGGGCGCGGAACCATTAAAAGAGCCCAGACTCATTCGGCCCAAACTCATTCGGCCCAAACTCATTCGCCAAAGAAAGGAACAGGCTATGCGTCCCCTCCGGCTCGGGGTGAATATTGATCATGTGGCGACCATTCGTAATGCCCGAGGCGGGACTCACCCTGATCCCGTCCTCGCCGCGCGTCACGCCGCAGCGGCCGGAGCCGACGGCATCACCGCTCACCTGCGCGAAGATCGTCGTCACATTTCCGACAGCGATATTCAGCGGCTTGTGAACGAGATTAAGTTGCCGCTCAATCTAGAGATGGCGGCCACCGAGGAAATGCTGGCCATTGCCCTCCATCACCGCCCTCACGCCGCTTGCATCGTGCCTGAACGTCGCGAGGAGAGGACCACCGAAGGTGGTTTGGACGTGGCGGGCCAGCAGGAGCGACTTGCCTCCATGGTGACTCGCCTGTCCCAGGTGGGCATCCGCGTATCCCTGTTCATCGAGCCCGATCCGCGTCAGGTCAAGGCTGCCAAGGCCATTGGGGCCAGCGTGGTGGAACTCCACACGGGGGCCTATTGCGAGCACCCGGAGCGGCGAGACAGCGAGTTCCGTCGGCTGGAGACGGCGGCTGCCCTCGCGGAAACCTTGGGACTGGAATGCCACGCAGGGCACGGACTGTCCTATGAGACCGTCAAGCCAGTGGCGGCTCTGCCCCAGGTGGCGGAACTGAACATCGGCCACTTCCTGGTGGGCGAGGCGGTTTTTGTTGGCCTTGAGGCCGCGATCCGGCACATGCGAGTCCTGATGAAAGAGGCGCGCGGCGGATCATGATTCTCGGTCTTGGCAACGATCTGTGCGACATCCGACGTATCGAGCAGGCTTTGGAGCGCTTTCCCGAGCGCTTCCTGGAGCGGCTTTTTACCCCTCGGGAGAGGGGGGATATCAACGCGCGCACGGGGGCTCGTCGCTCCGCCGCAGCCGCCATGCGCTTCGCCGCCAAGGAGGCGTGTGCCAAGGCGCTGGGGACCGGCTTTTCCCAAGGGGTTGCCTATCGCGACATCGAGCTTCGTCCCCTCGCCACCGGTCAACCGACTCTGGTTCTCACCGGAGGCGCACTGAGACGGTTGAAGGCGCTGACGCCAAGCTCTATGGTGGCGCGGATTGATGTTTCCCTGTCCGATGAGGCATCCCTGGCTCAGGCGGTGGTTGTCCTTTCGGCGGTATCGACTCAACAATGCTGACAGTTTCCAAGCTCGATGGCATGCAACAAATTAGGGGATAAGCTTCATGAGTAAGAAGCAGTCCAGTTTCTCCGAGATCGTTAAGACTGTTGTCTATGCACTTCTTATCGCTCTTTTTGTGAGGACATTCGCATTTGAGGCCTTTAACATCCCTTCTGGCTCGATGCTCTCGACGCTTTACATTGGTGATTATTTGTTTGTCTCTAAGTATTCTTATGGCTATTCGAAGCACTCGGTGCCGTTCAGCCTGGGGCCGTGGAGTGGGCGCTTTTTTGAAAGTATTCCCGAACGTGGGGATGTGGTTGTTTTCAGGAAACTGCCCGAGAATAAAGAAGATTACATCAAACGCTTGATTGGTCTTCCCGGAGATCGCATTCAAGTCAAGGACGGCATTCTGCATATTAATGGAGCGCCCGTAAAAAGAGAGCGCTCTGGGACTTTTGTTGAGTACAGCGATAAGCAAGGGAATGTTTCCCAGGCTCCTCAGTATGTGGAAACCCTCCCCGAGGGACGTCAGCATCTCATCATCGAGATCCAAGGGGATAATGGTCCGGCGGACAATACGAAGGAATATGTGGTTCCTGCCGGCCATTATTTCATGATGGGCGATAATCGTGATAATTCGCAGGATTCCCGCTTTCTCGATGTGGTCGGGTATGTTCCGGCGGAGGCTTTGGTGGGGAAGGCGCAATTTATCTTCTTCTCCACCAATGGCGATGCGGCGTGGTGGCAGATTTGGAAATGGCCGTGGGCGATTCGTTACTCCCGACTCTTCCAGTCGATCGAATAGATCATGGGGAGTGCTTCCTTAGCCTGTACCGCGTTTGTCTTACAGACTTTTTTCTCGTCTCGATGCTTCAGCATCTCATCGGTCAGTATGTCTCCCACATTCAACCTCGGAGACATGGCGGCGGTCGAGACCTACGCCGCCCCCGCGAAGGCCTCGGTCAAACGCGGCACTTTGGTCATCTTCCAACTTCCGCTCGGATCCAGGGAGATGATCTACAGCAAGCGCATCGCGGGATTGCCGGGGGACCGGATTCAGATGCTCCAGGGGGTACTTCACATCAATGGGATTCCTGTGGCGCGAGAGAAGATCGAAGACTTTCTTCTCTATCCCCCTCCTCGCGCCGACCAAGCGGTTCCCCGGTACGTGGAGACTTTCCCCGAGGGCCATCGTCACGCCATCATCGAGACCCAAGGGGATACGGGGCCCCTGGATAACACCCCGGAATACAACGTCCCCCCTGGACATTATTTTGTCCTGGGAGACAATCGCGACAATGCCCTTGACTCGCGCATTCTTGATCAGATTGGTTTTATTCCGGCGGGAGCCCTGATTGGCCAAGTTCAATGGATTTTCTCTCCCGAGGGGCACATGGTGGCCCCAGATTCCTCCCCGTGACTTCTCGGTATTGCCGGTGACCTCGGTATTGTTTGCCCTTTGAACCCCGTTTTGTGGTAAATGACACGAATCTCGCCTCGTCCGTTCCTTCAGGATCAACAAACACATGGCATTTGATGGTGAAACCCTAGCCCAGCGGCTGGGACATACCTTTCGCTCTCCAGAAATTCTTCTTCAGGCCCTCACCCATCCCTCGTGCGGGCACGAGCGCGGCACGCGTCGCGCCACCGCCTACGAGCGATTGGAGTTCCTGGGGGATCGAGTGTTGGGCCTCGTGGTGGCGGACATGCTGTTTCACCGTTACCCCGAGGAACCGGAAGGGGCTCTGGCGCGACGCCATGCTGCCTTGGTCCGCAGTGAGACCTTGGCGCGGATCGCTACCGAGATCCATCTGGCGGATCATCTGATCATGTCCCGGAGCGAGGCCAACAGCAAAGTCACCACCAGTATCTCGGCCGATGCCTGCGAGGCCCTGATCGGTGCCCTGTTTGTGGACGGAGGCCTTGACGCGGCGCGGCGTTTTCTGTTGAAGTATTGGGAGCCCTTGATGGAAGAGGCCCCCTCGCCCCCCAAGGACGCTAAGACCAGTCTGCAAGAGTGGGCTCAAGGGCGCGGGTATCCCCTGCCGCTCTATTCCACGGTGGAGATGCAAGGTCCGCCCCATGATCGCTCTTTCGTGATTTCCGTCGCCGTCAGGGGGTTGGAATCAATGGTGGGAAAGGGGCACTCGAAGCGTGAAGCCGAGCAAGCCGCCGCCACCGCCTTGCTACAAAAGGTTCTGAAATAAATGACGAAACGGTGTGGTTACGTGGCCATTGTCGGGGCTCCCAATGTGGGGAAATCGACGCTGGTGAATGCTCTGGTGGGAACCAAGGTCTCCATTGTCTCGCCCAAAGTCCAGACGACGCGTTTCCGCGTCCTCGGCCTGGTCATGGTGGAGGAGACGCAGATTGTCCTGGTGGATACCCCCGGCATCTTCCATCCACGCCGCCGTTTCGAGCGCGCCATGGTTGCCGCCGCGTGGAGCAGCGCCTTGGATGCGGATTTCATCTGCCTGATGATCGACGCCCGGCGCGGTTACGACGAAGAAAGCAAGAAAATCGTCGCCAAGATGAAGGACCGCAATCAGAAGATTGTCTTGATCCTTAACAAGATCGATCTGGTGGAAAAAGCCACCTTGCTCAGTCTGACCGCCGAAATTCACGCCGAAGGGATCGTGAGCGAGATTTTCATGGTATCCGC
This sequence comes from Rhodospirillaceae bacterium, assembly GCA_031546925.1. Lineage (GTDB taxonomy): Bacteria > Pseudomonadota > Alphaproteobacteria > Rhodospirillales > Magnetospirillaceae > Magnetospirillum. The sequence goes on along the minus strand of JAVBJO010000159.1, from coordinate 10,268 downwards.
CCGTCAAGGGGACGGCTTGGAGGATTTGCGCAAGGCCTTCGCCAAGGCTATGCCCGAAGGCCCCTGGTTGTTTCCCGACGATGATGTCTCGGATTTATCGCTTTCCGTGTGGGCTGCGGAAATCACGCGGGAAAAGGCGTTCATGCGTCTTCAAGAAGAACTTCCCTATGCCCTCGCCGTGGTGAGCACCGCGTGGGAGGAGCGGAAAGATGGCTCCGTTCGGATTGACCAGGACATCTATGTTCAACGCGAAAGCCAGAAAGGAATTGTGGTCGGGAAGGGTGGAGAGAAAATCAAATCCATCAGTACCTCTGCTCGGGAAGAACTGGAGAAAATCCTGGGACGCTCCGTCCATCTGTTTTTGCGCGTCAGCGTCAAGGAAGATTGGCAGGAACGGAAAGGGGTTTATACCGATATGGGATTGGACTTCGACGCCTAAACGCGCCGTTTTCTTCAAGGACGAGATTTTATGCAGGCGCGCGCACGACGGGAAATGATTGGCATTCTGGGGTTGCTGACAGCTTTGGCTCCCCTGGCGATTGATATGTACCTCCCCGCAGTCGTGGGCATGGCCGAGGTCTTCCACAGCGACGTCGCTCATGTGCAATGGACGCTCTCAAGTTTCCTTTTAGGCTTTGCCTTCGGGCAAATGCTGTACGGTCCCGCCGCCGACCGGTGGGGGCGAAAAAGGCCACTTTATGTAGGGTTGACCGTCTTTGTAATCTCCTCGGTGGGCTGTGCGTTGGCCCCCTCCCTGGAGATGCTGACCGCCCTGCGCTTTTTCCAAGCCGTCGGTGCCTGCGCCGGTGGCGTGATCGGACGCGCCATGGTGCGCGATTGCTTTGAGCTGCGTGAGGCGCCTCGGGTTTTTGCCTCGCTTATGCTGGTGATGGGGATTGCGCCCATGCTGGCTCCCTTGATGGGAACCGCCTTGCTGAAAGTGGCCGAATGGCACGGTATTTTCTGGGCGTTGACCGGGGCTGGCCTCCTTGCCTTCGTGCTGTCCGGCCTACGCTTGCCGGAAACTCACCGCATGGAGGCCCGTAAAGCCCTAGGCTTTGGCGATGTTTTCCTCGGGTACGGCCAGTTGTTGCGGGATCGGTTTTTCATGGCACACGCCCTTGCCGGGGGGGTGGGCATGGCGGGCATGTTTACCTATATTTCCGCCTCCCCTGCCGTGTTCATGAGAAACCACGGTATTCCCCAGGAACACTTCAGCTGGTTCTTCGGACTGAATGCCTTGGGCCTGGTGTTAGCTGCGCAAATCAACGGACGACTGCTTTACGGACGTGCCCCCAGGACCATCCTGGTTCGGGCGCAGGTGGCGCAGAGCCTTGCCGGAGTGGTCATGCTGGTCAACGCCATGACCGGATTTGGCGGATTGTTGGGGATTGCCGCTCCGCTGTTTGTTTTCATCGCCTGCCAGGGATTCATTATGCCATCGTCTTCTGCCTTGGCCATGGCTCCTCAGGGCGCACGCGCAGGAATGGCCTCGGCCCTGTTGGGGACATTGCAGTTTTCCTGCGGGGCCATGGCCTCATACCTGGTGGGGTTGTGGCAGAAATCGAACACGACGGATGTCCCAATGCCAGTGGTTATGCTGGGATGCGCCGTCAGTGGCGTGGTAATTTATCGCGCGTTATGTCCTCGGCATGAGCAGGATACTTGACGGGATAGAGTTCATCACGTAAAGCATTCTCATGTCCAGTCTGCAAGATACGATTCTCCAAGGCGATAGCATCCTTCAGATGCAAACTCTTCCTGCCGAATCGGTGGATATGATCTTTGCCGATCCTCCTTATAATTTACAGTTGAGCGAAGGCTTGCGTCGTCCCAACCAGAGCCTGGTCGAGGGGGTTGACGATGCTTGGGATCAATTTGAAAGTTTTTCCCAATATGATGATTTTACCCGTGCTTGGCTGACCGAGGCACGTCGAGTTCTGAAGCCGAACGGAACCCTGTGGGTGATCGGGTCATATCATAATATTTTCCGCGTGGGCACTCTTCTCCAAGACCTCGATTTCTGGATTCTCAATGACATTATTTGGTGCAAACTCAACCCGATGCCGAATTTCAAAGGAACGCGCTTTACCAATGCCCATGAAACACTCATCTGGTGCAAGAAAAATCAGAAATCACGCTATACATTTAATTATAAACTCCTTAAAAGCCTGAATGATGACCTGCAAATGCGCAGTGATTGGGCAATCCCCTTGTGCACGGGACCAGAGCGCCTGAAGACCAATGGTCAAAAGGTCCACCCAACTCAAAAGCCAGAGATGTTGTTGGCCCGGATTTTACTGGCGTGCACACATCCCGGCGATCTGGTGCTTGATCCCTTCTTTGGCACCGGCACCACCGGAGCCGTCGCACGCAAGCTCGGCCGCCACTTCATCGGCATCGAACGCGATGAGGGGTATCTCCACGCGGCGCGAGAGCGCCTTCAGAATATTACCCCTCTCCCCGAGCAAGAACGGCTAGAGGGACTGTTTCTGCGCCCGGAACCCCGCATCCCCTTTGGCATGCTCCTGGAGGCGGGCCTGATCCACCCTGGTGAAACCCTCATGGGCGGGGGGAGAAAGCAAACCTGGTCTGCCCAGATCCGTGCGGACGGAACTCTGGAGTGCGGAGCGCATCACGGCTCCATTCACAAAGTTGGAGCCTTGGTCCAAGGAATCCCAGCCTGTAACGGCTGGGTATTTTGGCATGTAGAGCGCAGTGGAGAACAAATCTCCATTGATGTGTTACGTCGTAAATTGAGAAAGCAAGGCGAGCAAGACGAATCATCTGGCTAATTGCTCGCCGAGGGGGGATCTGTGTCTATTTATCGTCTTTTCTTCTCACTCGGACTTCTTCTGAGCGTGTCCGCTTGTGTAACGCGGGCTCCGAACACCGATATTTACGGGCAAGACAAGGTTTGTTTGGCGAAGCTCGAAAGTCTTGGTGTCACGTTTGAAACCCAAGCCCCGTTTGGTAATCCTGGTGGTGGGTGTGGTATCAGTACGCCCGTGAAGGTCTCTGGCATTGGGGTGGGCTGGAACAACAGCGCCGTCCTCAACTGCTCCCTGGCCCGTTCCATGGTTCGTTTCGAGAAAGAGATCTTGCAACCTCTCGCCAAAGCGCACTTTGGGCAGAAAGTGACCAAGATCTACCATATGGGGACTTATAGCTGCCGCGCGCAGCGCAATGGCACGACACAAGCAGCGGGCGGAGAAGGACGAATCTCCGAACATGCCAAGGGACTGGCCATTGATATCTCTGGATTTGAACTGAGAGATGGGACGCGGATGTTCATTAAAAATGATTGGCGTAACAAAGGAAAAATTTCCTCTTTCCTGCAAGAGTTGTCACGCCGCTCATGCTCGGTCTTTAACGTGGTATTAAGTCCAAACTACAACAGCTACCACAAAGATCACCTGCACTTTGATTTGGGGAAGTCAAAAATGTGTAGGTGATGATGAAAGGGAAAGGGAGGTGCGGAAGCCCCCCCTCCCACCCCGTTTTATACGAGGCTTGTCCTGGTGACCGCTTGTGTCACGACCTCAACAACACGATCTTGCTGCTCGGGAGTGAGCCCCACCCACAGAGGCAAGCGAATCAGGCGCTCTGATTGTGCGACGGTGACGGCCATGGAACCGTGCACACGCCCGTAGTGCTTACCCGCAGGAGCTGCATGCAGAGGAACATAGTGGAAGACCGAGTGCACGCCCGCTCGCTTCATTTCCGCGAGAACCACCTGTCGAGACAGTTTCGGATCCAACAACAGGTAGTACATATGAGCGTTATGTTGACAGTTTTCTGGAATAATGGGGCGTCTGAGTACCCCTTCCTCCTCTAGAGCAGCAAAAGAGCCATGGTAATGGTTCCAGGAGGACAAGCGCATATCGGTTATAAACTGCGCCTCTTCTAGCTGAGCCCATAGAAATGCTGCAATTAACTCTCCAGGGAGGAATGAGGAGCCGACTTCTTGCCAAGTATATTTATCAACCTCCCCCCGGAAAAATCGGCTTCGATCGGTTCCCTTTTCGCGAATGATTTCCGCCCGCAAGGCAAGCTCGGGGTCATTGACGAGCAATGCGCCTCCTTCCCCAGAAATGACATTTTTGGTCTCGTGGAAACTAAAAGTGCCCAAGTCACCGAGGCTCCCAAGGGCTCGACCTTTATAGCTGGCCATAACGCCTTGAGCTGCATCCTCCACCACCTTAAGCCCATGCCGTCGAGCGATGTCTAGAAGAGCATCCATCTCGCACGCGACCCCGGCATAATGGACCGGAACAATGGCCCTGGTGCGCGACGTGATGGCAGCCTCGACGAGACGTTCGTCAAGATTAAGGGTATCTTCGCGAATATCCACGAATACAGGGATACCACCCCGTAAGACGAAAGCATTTGCGGTAGAAACAAAGGTGTAGGAGGGTAGGATAACCTCATCTCCCGGCTGGATATCCAGAAGAAGAGCAGCCATCTCCAGGGCAGCCGTACAGGAATGAGTCAGAAGTACTTTCCGAGCCTCTGTCTTCTTCTCGATCCATTTGTGGCACCGCTTAGTGAAGGGGCCATCTCCGGCCAGCATATTGCCGAATTTTGCTTCGGCAATGTAGTATAATTCCTTACCTGTCATGTAAGGGCGATTGAAGGCGATGCTTTCTCTGTCCATATCAAGTCCTTAAGACGCAAATCGTTCGTTAGATAAAGAGGTATGCAGCCTATAGCTATTTTTGTTGCCAGATGCTTAATCCATTTTGACTTGACTCGTATAAATTTTTCTTACGATTGTATATGGTCGTCTTTTTGTTTCTGAGAAAATTTTGGAAAGATAAATTCCAATAACGCCAATGAAGGAAATGATCATTCCTCCAATCATCCATACGGATACGATCACGGATGTCCAGCCAATCAAGGGTCTGTCAAAAAATATCCAATGTATTATCAAATATGCAGCATAGGCCAAGGACATAGAGAAAATAAATATCCCCGCATAAAATATAAATATGAGTGGAGCATTGCTGAATGATGTCACGGAATTTACAAATAAATCAACTTTCTTTCTTAGAGTGTATGTGCTAACGCTAGAACTATGTTTTTTTATAATGTATGCGCATTGATTGAATCCGGTGATATGACAAAGACCGTTAATGAAGATTTCTCTCTCTTTGTGGAGTAGCAATCCATCGACATAGCGACGTGTCATCAGCCGAGCTGTAACTGGATTTTTTGGCATTTCCAGACCAGTAATCGCATTAAAAAGACGATAGAACCACTCTCCACTCCAACGTTCAAACCACCCCCCTTTTCTATTTTCCTGAACACCATAGACTACATCACAGCACTCTTTTTCCATGTATTTATAAAAAATATGTAAATATTCAGGGTCTTCTTCTAAATCGCTATCGATCAAGAAGATCTGTTCTCCTCTGGCGTGAGCAAGCCCCGTCATCATGGCCTTATGATGACCGAAATTGCGTGATAGGTCGACGATCACGATGTGTGGGTCTCGTTCTGCCAGGGAAATCGCCACAGCCAAACTGTCATCGGGCGATCCATCATTCACAAGGACGATTTCGTAGTCCTCTCCCACGGTGTTCCGTGCAGCCGCACTCGCTCGGGTATAAAAATCCGGGATGTGGGGGGCCGATCGGTAGAGCGTGGCGACAATGGAAAGTTTCATATTTGAACATATCTCATGTAGCGTATGGAATTTCCATCATAATCGAATGTCAGATCAAGAACAAATCCTAGAGTCGAGAGTCCCCTACCCACCCATCCTCCCCCACCCACAGGAGGCGCGCGTGTCTTACCTTCGTGGCATTCGGTTTGCGTTCCGACACAAAAACAATCTTGGCAACTCAGCTGCAACTGGCTAGAATCCAGATTCGGGTAGATCACTTGATATTTTTATGGAAGAGCAAATGATGGCATCATTGCCTTGGAAAGTCCTTGTTTTTCCTGGAAATTCGGAGATCTCCTATGAGATTAACCGTTCATTGCGTGACTGTCATGCGGTAGAAATGTTCGCTGCAGGGATGCCTATTCCAAGTGCAATGCAGGATCGATTCGCGCATTGGGATCTTTGTCCCAGCGTTCATGAAGATGGATGGGTGGAAGCTCTTCAGGAGATCGTTGTTCGAAGAAAAATTGATTTTATAATACCTGCCCAGGATGATGTAATTGTGGCTTTGACTGAAGTCGAAGCCTTGTTTTCGGGGAAAGTGGTGTGTTCTCCGGCTGAGGTTTGCCGAGTCTCCCGCTCTAAGAGAGCGACCTACGAGGTGTTGGCAGATGTCGTGCGCGTGCCATCCGTTCTCACCCCTGGCAGGATTGACCGCTTCCCTATTTTTGCCAAGCCGGATCGTGGTGAAGGAGCGAAGCGTGCTCGACGCATTGATACGCCGACAGCACTCGCGGAGGCCATGGAAACTGAAACGGATCTGATCTTCCTAGAACACCTTCCGGGACCAGAATTTACGATTGATTGCTTCTCGGACCGGGAGCGGGGGGTGCTGTATTGTCGTGGGCGGCAACGTATTGTTGCACGTTACGGCGTGTCCGTTGTCACCAGATCCGTTGAAAACCCAGAATTTTTCCGGATGGCCGAGGCAATTTCTAGTAAAATTCCATTCCATGGTGCCTGGTTCTTCCAGGTGAAGGAAGCTGTCGATGGTACTCTGGCTTTGTTGGAGGTCGCACCTCGCGTAGGAGGGGCTGCGGCACTCAGTCGCGCCTCTGGTGTAAATTTGACACTTCTTAGCCTTTATGAGCACGCACGGCTTCCCTTCGCAGTACACCCTAAAAATATAGATATTATGTTAACAAGAACACTTGATAATCACTATAATATAAAAGACATAAAATATACTACTGTTTATTGTGATTTTGATGATACCTTAATATTGAAGGGAAAAGTTAATACGCGCGTTGTCCGATTCTTGTATCAATGCATAAATAGAGATATTCGCATAGTTTTATTGACGAAATGCCGCCAACATCTTCCCACCATGTTGGAGCGTCATCGGCTTCTGGGACTCTTCGATGAAATTATCCACATCACTCCCAATGAGAAAAAGTCAAGATACATCACAGATATGAATAGCATAATGCTGGATGATAGCTTTAATGAGCGACAGGAGGTTGAAACTGTATCAGGGATCCTTACTTTCGATCCTTCCACGGTGGAGTGTCTCATTGATGACCGCGCATGAACAACAAGCTTGAACTATTTGAGGGGAGAGGCAGGTCACTTGGAAGGTATCTTTTCTGTAACCTGCATGGTTTTCATTTAAACGTTGAACAGGAAATGGAAGACATCCCCATCCTTGACGAGGTATTCTTTCCCTTCCAACCGCATCTTCCCGGCTTCCTTGGCACCGGTCTCGCCATTGCAGCCGATGAAATCGTCGAAGGAGATGGTTTCGGCGCGGATGAAGCCTCGTTCGAAATCGGTGTGAATGACGCCTGCGGCCTGGGGGGCTTTGGCACCGCGCTCTACCGTCCAGGCGCGGGCTTCCTTGGGGCCAACGGTGAAAAAGGTCAGGAGATGCAAAAGCTCGTAGCCGGCCCGGATCACACGGGTGAGACCGGTTTCTTCAAGACCTAGGGTTTCGAGGAATTCCTGCCGGTCGGCTTCGCCGGTAAGTTGAGCTACCTCGGACTCGATGGCGGCGGAGATGACCACGCAGGCGTTGCCTTCCCGAGCCGCCATAGCGGCAACCCGTTCGGAAAAGGCATTTCCGGTGGCGGCAGAGGACTCATCCACATTGCAGGCATAGACCACGGGTTTCGCCGACAACATTCCAAGACGGCGCTGGATCAGGCGCTGTTCCAGGTCGTCGAATATCACAGAGCGGGCCGGTTTGCCCTCTCGCAGAGCCACCAGAATCGGACTCATCACCTCCACTTGGAGCTTTGCCTCTTTATCGCCGCCTTTGGCTTTCTTTTCCAAGGGGGTGATGCGGCGTTCTAGGCTCTCCAGGTCGGCCAGCATCAATTCGGTTTCGATGGTTTCTGCATCCCGCACCGGGTCCACCGAGCCCTCCACATGGGTGATATCGGTGTCTTCGAAGCAGCGCAGAACGTGGACGATGGCATCGGTTTCGCGGATGTTGGCGAGGAATTGGTTGCCTAAGCCTTCGCCTCGGCTTGCGCCGCGCACCAGTCCTGCAATATCCACAAATTCAAGTTGCGTCGGAATAATGGTTTTACTGCCAGCGATGGTCGCCAGTTTCTCCAGCCGGAAGTCAGGGACCGCCACACGACCCACATTGGGATCAATGGTGCAAAACGGATAGTTGGCCGCTTGCGCTGCCGCTGTTTGCGTCAGAGCATTAAACAACGTGCTTTTGCCCACGTTGGGCAGGCCGACGATACCGCAATTGAAACCCATGGTGTGTCTTAATCCTTCTTTTTCGCGAATGCGGCGCGGAGTGCGTCGGCGAGTCCGCCAGTCGATACTGAAGCAGTTGATACCGAAGACGACAGAGAAGAGGGCTGAGGCTGCTCTATTGCTGCTCCGGGTTTTTCTTTGTGTTCCCGAGGCGGAGTCGTCAGAACGGAAACGCGGCTCATGAACCCGGCCTCCTCCCCGGCGACCAATAAAGGTATGGCCTCGGCCACCGCCGACAGCAGAGGCTCTCGCCAGTCTTGATCCGCCTTGGCGAAATCGTGCAACACGTAGCCTGAAACCAGATCCTTGTCGCCCGGATGCCCAATTCCCAAACGCACCCGGCGATAGGCCACGCCAAGATGTTGATCGATGCTCCGGAGGCCATTATGTCCCCCGGCACCACCGCCGCGTTTAACGCGCAAGCGACCGGGAGCTAAATCCAGCTCATCGTGGAAAACGACGATGTGCTCCACCGGAACCTTTAGAAAGCGCGCTGCTGCGGCGACGGATTCCCCGGAAAGATTCATGAAAGTTTGCGGCTTGAGGACGAGACTTTTTTCATTCCCCAGCGTTCCCTCGGCGATCAGACCTTGGAATTTTGTACGCCACGGGCCAAAGGAATGGCGGCGGACGAGTTCGTCCACCGCCATGAAGCCGATATTATGACGGTTTCCAGCGTATTCACGCCCAGGATTGCCCAAGCCAACGACAAGGATCATCCCGTCCCGCCTTTATGAGCCGCTCAGGTCGCCGAGGCGGCTGGAGTTTCGACCTGTTGCACCGTCGGCGCAGCAATGGTCATCACCGTTGCTCCGGACGTGGTATGATACGGCGTTACGCCCTCGGGCAGCTTCAACTGGCTGACGTGAACCGCCGCGCCAATGTCCATCTCGGCCAAATCCACATCAAACGACGCGGGGATGGCATCGGGGATGCAGGTGACTTCGATCTCGTGAAGTTCAAGATTGATCACCCCGCCACGCTTCACACCCGGAGACTTGTCCGCGTTCAACAGATGCACCGGAACCTTGACATGGATCAGTGTTCCAGCGGCGACGCGCAGAAAATCAATGTGGATCGGCTGGTCGGTCACGGGATGGAACTGGATATCGCGAACCAGGCAACGCTCTTTCCCGGCCTTGCCGAGGTCTACCTCGAACAGGCGAGTCTTGAACCCGGGCTTGTTGCGCTCGGACCAGATCACGCGGGGGTCAAGGGCGATGCAAACGGCGGCGGCCTTGGCGCCATAGATAACGCCAGGGACTTTACCGTCGCGGCGCGTGGCACGGGCGGCCCCCTTTCCGGCCCGGTCGCGCGTCTCGGCGGCGATGGTGCTGATATTCGTCATGGTCGATCTCCAACTCATACAGAAGAGCGCGGCCTCCAGGGGTGCCGCGCGGAAGAGCCTTTGCGTGTACACTGCTTCAACTGCAATTTCAAGGAGGATAGGATGGTCGAGGCGAACGATATGCTCACCCACCTCATGGCTGCGACGGGAGCCGACCCCGCTTTGGACCAAGCCCTGTACGCGTTGTTCGATGAAGAAGGAAGGGGGAAGGAGGCCTATACCGCCTCGGTCGAGGCGGCCCAGAGCCTCGTTCAACGGCGATTGGGAGGCTGGAACCTGCATGTGGGGTTTGACGCCACGGGAGTCTTTCCCTATGCGGTCCTATCCCAGGGGGAGGAACGGCTGGAATGTGGGGGGCCCACGGTCCCGTTGGCGATTCTCAGGGTTGCTGTCGGGGCACATGAAAAGGGGTCAAGGGGCCTCGCCCCTTCGCGGGGGTGTCGGGGGCAGCGGCCCTGACCAGGGCGTAAGCCCGCCAGCGCCTCCACCCGACCAACCCCACCATCCATCCTGATGCATCAGGATGGATGGTGGGGTTGG
>JAVBJO010000115.1:0-9148 GCA_031546925.1 Rhodospirillaceae bacterium | reverse complement strand
TGCGGCGGGGGCTGTCGCCCCCGGTGAATGCCTTGGGGACGATTTGTGGGGTGGGGGTGGCGTTGATGATTTTTGTGGGGTGGCGGCTGAGGGGCAAGAGGCCATGAGTGGGGTCATGGGGCCTCGCCCCTTGCGGGGGCGCTGCCCCCCGCACCCCCGCAAGGGGCGAGGCCCCTTGACCCCACTCATGGCCTCTTGCCCATCAGCCGCCACCCCACAAAAATCATCACCGCCACCACCACCACAATAATCGTCCCCAAGGCATTCACCTGGGGCGACAGCCCCAGCCGCAAGGACGACAACACCTCGATCGGCAAGGTGGTTGCCCCTGGTCCCGAGACGAATTGCGTCATCACCACGTCATCAAGCGACAGGGTAAACGCCAGCAGCCACGCCGCAGCCAAGGAGGGCGCGATCACCGGCAGGGTAATGACGAAGAAGACTTTCAACGGCCTTGCCCCGAGGTCCATGGCGGCCTCTTCGAGGCTTTCATCCATCTGGGCCAAACGGGAGCGGACGACGACGGTGGCGTAAGCCATGCCGACGGTGGTATGGGCGATGGCGATGGTACTGAAGCCTCGATTCTCGGGCCATCCAATCAATTGCTCCAGACTGACGAACAGCAAGAGCATGGCAAGTCCAAGAATAACTTCGGGCATGACGAGGGGAGCGGCGATGAGTCCGGTAAAAAAGCTTCTCCCCCGAAAGGAACCAAAGCGCACCAGCACGATGGCGGAAAGAACGCCCAACACCAAGGAGAAGGTTGCACTGGTAGCGGCGATTTTCAAAGACAACCAGGCGGCATTCAAAAAGGCGTCGTTCCGAAACAGCTCGCCGTACCATTTGGTGGAAACGCCCCCCCAGACATTGACGATGCGAGACGCATTGAAGGACCACACCATCAACAAGCCAATAGGCAAGTAGAGGAAGGCGTATCCGAATCCCAAGGCGGACATCAAACCAACGGAGCGGCGCGTCATGGCTTATCCTCGGTTTTTTCCAGGTTTGCTTGCCATCTCTGGAACAAGGCGATGGGAATGGCAAGGCCCGCCAGCATGCCGACAGCGAGCGCCGCAGCTCCTGGCCAATCGCGATTGAGGGCGAACATATCCCAGAGGGATTTCCCCAGCATGGTGGTTTCTCCGCCTCCCATGAGAGAGGGAATGACGTATTCACCGACGGCGGGAACGAACACAAGCAACCCCCCGGCGGCAATACCCGGCAGCGAGAGCGGCAAGGTGACGGAGAGAAAAGCTCGCAAGGGCCGTGCCCCCAGATCCGCTGCGGCCTCCAGCAAGGAGGGATCCAGCTTTTCCAAGGTGGCGTAAAGCGGCAGGACCATGAAGGGAAGGTAAGAGTAAACAATACCAATATAAATGGCGATATCGGTATTGAGGATAATGAGTGGCTTAGAGATGACCCCGATGGATACCAAAAAGCTGTTGAGCAATCCCTCTTCCCGCAGCAACCCCATCAGGGCGTAAATGCGCACGAGAAACGAGGTCCAAAACGGTAAAATCACCAGCAGAAGCAAGGGTACCCGCCACCGTGCGGGAGACCGGGCAATGGCCAAGGCCATGGGATAGCCGATCAAAAGACAGATCAGCGTCGAGATCCCCGCGATCTGGAGCGATTGAAAGTAATCACTGACGTAAAGGCCATCCTGAAACAGCATCTTAAAGCTGTTGAGGGTCGCGTTGAACGTTGGGATGCCATCGACGACACCAAACACCGGCTCATACGGAGGGATACCGCTATCCCGCCCCTCGGAGAAGCTCATCTTGACGATGATCAGCAGGGGGGCGAGGAAGAACAGCAGCAACCAGATCATGGGAACGCCGAAGACGGCTCTGCGCCCCCAGACGCGGCGCCAGGATCCGATCCTCACGGGAGGACCACCGCGTTACCGGGATGCCAGGACAGCGTCACCACATCATCCCAGGTCAAAGCAGGTTCCGCCGAGTGGCGCAAATTGGCATTGGTCACCATCACCGTCGCGCCGGAACCAAGCTTGATATGGTAGATAGAGACATCCCCAAGATAAGCGATTTCCGCCACGGTGCCGCGCAAGGTGTTGGGGGTTCCGGGAGCGGCCTCGTTACGGCTCATGGCGATTTTTTCCGGACGCACCATGATCGAGGCGTGCGTTCCAAGAGGCAGATCCCCCTCCACGGTGAGGGGAACATCCATGCCACTGGCGCGGAAGGTCAGAATCTTCCCCTCCCGAGACTCCACCACCGCGCTGAAGAAATTCGCGGTTCCGATGAAATTTCCCACCATCCGGCTAACGGGGTACTCATAGATCTCATGGGGCCGCCCCACCTGGAGGATCTTCCCCGCATCCATCACGGCGATGCGCGTCGACATGGTCATGGCTTCTTCTTGGTCATGGGTCACCATGACAAAGGTGATTCCAACCTTGTCTTGAATATTGACCAGCTCGAACTGAGTCTTTTCTCGCAGTTTTTTATCCAAAGCGGATAGCGGCTCATCCAACAGCACCACCTTGGGCTGTTTGACCAGGCAGCGCGCCAAGGCCACGCGCTGCCTTTGCCCTCCGGACATCTGGTGCGGTTTGCGCGAGGCAAAGGGACTCATCTGCACCAGTTCCAGGGCCGCCGCCACGCGATCCTTGATCTCGCGCTTGGGAACCTGGTCCTGGCGCAAACCAAACGCCACGTTGTCCGCCACGGTCATGTGGGGAAACAAGGCGTAAGACTGAAACATCATATTGACCGGTCGCTCATAGGGCGGCGTCGCGGTCATGTCCGTTCCGGCGATGATGACCCGCCCAGCGCTGGGAGTCTCGAACCCGCCCAGGATCCGCAGTAAGGTGGTCTTGCCGCACCCGGAGGGACCGAGGAGAGAGAAGAACTCCCCCTCCACGATTTCGAGATCGACACCATTAACGGCGGTCGCATCGGCGAACCGCTTTTCGATACCTTCCAGCCGAATGGCGGGCTGCCGCCCGGTGGTTTCTGTCTCGCGGTTCTGGCGGACGACAATCGCCACGGCCGCTAGCCCTTTGCTTTGCGGAACTTGGTCCAGGCGCGCGCCCGGATCAAGTTATAGTCGCGCGAAGCCGGAGGAGTCGGCGGAAACAGCTTCGCCTTCATCTCGGCAGGAGGATAAATCACCGCATCGTCGCGGATAGCCGGATCAACCAAGGGCAACGAGGCGGGAACCGCATTGGCATACCCGGTTTCATTGGTGATGTCCGCGATAATGTCCGGGCGCAAGATGAAGTTGATGAACGCCAGAGCCTCCTCGGGATGAGGAGCATCCGCAGGAATCGCCATGACGTCCACATTGACGATGGCCCCCTCCTTGGGAATAACGATGCCGATGTTTTGCTTGCGCTCGGCTTTCTGGGCGTTGTTGCGCGACTGGACCAAATCCCCCACGTACCCCAGCGCCATGCAGATATCGCCGTTGGCCAAGTCTGCCCGGTACTTCTCCGAGTTGACGTACCGCAACGACGGCCGCACTTGCAGGAGGGTCTTCATGGCCTCGTCCAAGGCCTCAGCGGTCTGGAGATGGGGATCCTTGCCCTGGAGCAGTTGCACGATCGGCACCGATTCGGTGGGCGTATCAAGCACAACCACGCCGCAGGAGGCGAGCTTCGCCACCGTGGCCGGATCAAACAAAATCTTCCACGAATCCATCTGGAGATCGGGCGCGATCTTCTTAATGGCATCAACGTTGTAGCCAATCCCCGTCGCGGCGGCCAAATAGGGCAGGCCATACTGATGCTCGGGATCGAACTTCGCGAGCCCCCCCATGATGTCCTTATCCAGGTTCACCGCGTTGGGCAGCTTGCTGTAATCAAGCTTCAGGAAAACCTTCGCTTCAACTTGCTTGGCAAAGAAAGGGGACGTCGAGGGGAAGACGACATCATACCCAGATTTTCCCGTTAACAACTTGGTGTCGAGCACCTCGTTCTCGCCATACGTATCATATTTAACCTTGATGCCGGTTTCCTTGGTGAACTTTTCCAAAGTGTCCTTGGCGATATAGTCCGACCAATTATAAACGTTCAGCACTTTGTCCTCGGCGCGAGCGGTCGAAACCGACGCCATCGAGACCGACAAGCCAACAGCGGCAACAGCGGTAAAACAGGTTAGGCGAGTGAGCATGGGTGTCCCTCTCTATAGACTCTGGAGGCAGACGAAACGGGAGCGCGCGAAACCGCAAACGCACCGATGGGAGGGGATATGCTCCCTTGATGGGGCATGAGTCAATAAACGTTGCCGCCCAATTGAAAAAGATATTGAGCAAGCGAGGGGAGCCCCCGTCTCATGGCGTGCAGGATGAGAAAAAAACATATGAAAATCAATGGAATAGTAGGGGATACGCTCCCCTGCTTCCCCCAAAGGAGGGAGGGAGGATGCCTCATTTGCCCAACGTCAAGGTTTCCGGGCATTCGGGGGTGTTACCGTTCCGCCGGTTAGCTTTGGGCAGAATCACCTGGCCTTTTCGGTTGATCTATAGGAAATTCTTAAGGGGAAAGGGTTCCCTCGCGGGGGTATCATGGGTTACAAACCATCTTTTTTTAGCCGTTTCTGGAATATGAGGATCCTTGGGGCCTCCCTTTTGGGGGCTACGGTCCTTTTCATTAGCGGAATCGTGTTCTGGGGTGCCTTCAATACGGGAATGGAGGCCACGAACACTCTTGATTTTTGTATTTCTTGTCATGAGATGAGAGACAACGTCTATCAAGAATACAAGAAGACGATTCACTTCACCAACCGCTCCGGGGTGCGCGCGGCCTGTCCCGACTGCCACGTGCCCAAGGATTGGACGCATAAGATCATGCGCAAGATCCAGGCGTCGAGCGAGCTCTACCACAAGATTCTGGGAACCGTGGATACGCCGGAGAAATTCGACGCTCATCGCCTGGAAATGGCCAAGCGCGAATGGGCGCGGATGAAGGAAAATGACTCGCGGGAATGCCGCAATTGTCACGCCTTCGACCAGATGGATCCCGAGAAGCAGAAACAACGGGCGCGCAAGCAGCACGAAAACGCCCAGCAAGATAAGCAAACCTGTATCGACTGCCATAAGGGTATCGCCCATAAACCCGTCCATCAGGGACTTGAGGACGATGACTCGTAGATGACTCGTACTCGTAGATGACTCGTAAACGAGAGGGAATGACAATGAAGCGTAGCGCATGGGTTGCTTCCGCCGCGGCGGCATGGATGGTCACATGGGGGGCCGGGGCCGGTCTGGCGGCGGAGATCGACTGGAGCGGCGTTCCAGAAGCCACCACCACCTTATTCTTCCCCGGACAAGCCTCGTTCGAGTGGGTCCAGACCGGCATCGATCATGGGGGCGCACGCGCCTACCTGAAGAAGGGCGAGACCTGTTCCGGCTGTCACGCCGAGGAAGCCGCCGACATGGGGAAGAAGATGGTCACCGGCGTCAAGATCGAGCCCACCCCCATTGTCGGCAAGCGTGGCTCCATCCCCTTGAAGATCAAGGCCGCGTACGACGCGGAAATGCTTTATATGCGCTTCGAATTCCCCGTCGGGCCGCATAACGAGGTTCTTTTCGCCACCGGCGGCAAGATGGACCCGGAGAATGAAATCAAGCTGGCCATGATGATCGACACAGGCAAGGTCGATGGGGCCAGCCGCTCGGGCTGTTGGGCCAGCTGTCACAATGACGCCCACGACATGCCGAGCGCGCCCAAGAAGGAAGCCCTGGACGCCGCGAAGGGGATTAATGTCTCCGGTGGGTATGTCACCAAGTATCTGCCCGAAAGCCGCACCGCGATCTCCATCAAGGACGAGCCGCGCGGCGGATGGGACAAGGTGAAGCCTCAGGCCGAGCTGGATGCCATGCTGGCGGAAGGCAAGTTCCTGGATCTGGCCCGCTATAAAAGCGGCGGTGGTGGTGTCTCCGAGGACGGCTACGTGCTCGCGGAGCGCGTGCTGAACAAGGATGCCGGAGCCACCTTCGTCGGCAAAAAAGAAGGCGACACCTGGGTCGTCACCATGAGCCGGAAACTGAACTCGGGTAAGCCTGGCGATGCGGTGCTGGAGCCCGGAAAGGCCTATACCGTCGGTTTCGCGGTGCATGACGACTATGCACGGGGCCGCTTCCACCATGTCTCCTTGGACATGCGTTTGGGGCTGGGGGCCGAAGGCGAGATCAAGGCCGCTAAAAAGTAAAGGATGGCGTGAGCCGTAAAAAGGGGGGGGAGAAGTCTCCCCCCTCGTTCGGCCAGCCTCTTGTCGCGCGGAAAGAGCGTGCAGAACCGCCCTAGAAGTGTTAAAAAAGAAGCGGCACCTTAACCTTGTGCGCGCAAGGGTGAATTGCAACCTTTTGCGTGCTTCAAGAGGTGTCACGGATGTTGCTTGGTCCAGGGTTGGGAGAATGTCATATGATCAAGGCTCTCGTCGCGAGTATCTTCGTGGGATTGGCTCTGACTCCCGCTGGGGCGGGGGCGGAGGTGGTGCGGGTAGAGATTAACCAAATGAAATTCCAACCCCAGACGGTCACCGTGAAAAAAGGGGACGAGGTCGAGTGGGTTAATCAGGAAAAGCGGAACAATCATTCCGTTAAATTTCCCGATCTTCCGGAATCGGAACGAATGTTTTCGGGGGACTCGTACAAGCAAAAATTCGACACCCCTGGTCATTTTCCTTATGAATGCGGACCTCATCCCGAAATGAAGGGAGTCGTCGAGGTACTTCCGTGAAACAGGAACCTGGAGACGGTCTCGTGCATCATTTTGGTAAGGTTTATTTGGTTGGCGCGGGCCCCGGAGACCCGGATCTTCTCACCGTCAAGGCTGCGCGTTTGATTGCGAGCGCGAAGGTGGTCGTGGTGGATCGCCTGGTGGGAGAGGCCATCCTCGGCTTGATCCCCGCAACCGCACGCCAAGTGGATGTGGGCAAGCAGACCGGCGTCCATGTGGTTCCCCAGGACGAGATCAACGCCTTGTTGGTTCGCCTCGCCCAGGGGGGAGAGGATGTGGTACGCCTTAAAGGGGGCGATCCGCTGATCTTCGGACGCGGCGGAGAGGAAGCCGCGGCCCTGGCCGAAGCCGGAGTCGCCTTCGAGGTGATTCCAGGCATTACCGCCGCTGCGGGATGCGCCGCGTCGGTCGGGATTCCTTTGACCCACCGCGGCGTGGCAGAAAGCGTCCGTTTGGTAACCGGGCATCGCCAAGGCGATGGCGCGTTAGATTTCGATTGGGCCTCTTTGGCCGATATGCGCTGTACGCTCGTGGTGTACATGGGCGTCGCCAATGTTGGGCACATGGTGGCCGGACTCAAAAGCGGTGGTTTGCCGGGAACAATTCCTGTTGCGGTGGTGGAGCGCGGAACCACACCCAGCCAACGCACCTTGTTCACCACCTTGGAGCGCTTGGCCGATGATATGGCCGCTTGGCATCCTCGGCCTCCCGCATTGCTGATCATCGGCAAGGTGGTGGGGAAGACGATCACCCCCCGGCCTCTAGAGGCCAAGCCCGTTGCCCAGATGGCCGAGGTCGAGCCGTGAAAGCCTTGCTGGCCTTGAAAGCCTTGCTGGCCTTGATGGTGTGCCTTGGTGTCTTCTCGACTGTTCCCGCCCGGGCAGATCCCCTGTCCCCGGCGCGTGCGGTCGAACTTCGCAACATGGTGGATCAAGATTGTGGGTCTTGCCACGGCTTGACTCGGAAGGGAGGCTTGGGGCCTCCGCTTCTGCGGGACATCCTGCGGGAGAAGGACGATGACATTTTGATCGCAACCATTCTCCATGGACGCCCCGGAACGCCTATGCCAGCATGGCTGGGCTTGTTGAACGCCGATGATGCGCGTTGGATCGTGGACCACCTTAAGGGAAAAAACCCATGATGAGGCTCCCCCTGTGTGCTTTTGCTGCGTTGTTGCTGTCCGCTTCCCTCGCCCAAGCGGAGCCGATGATGCGCGGAACAGGCGATTTGGGGCTCGTAATCGAACGAGCCACCGGAAGCGTACAGGTAGTGGAGACCACCAAGAACACGCGCTTGGCGCGGATCGAGGGATTGGGAGATCTCTCGCACGCTTCCGTGGTGTTTTCTCGGGATGAACGGTTCGCCTATGTGTTCGGGCGTGACGGAGGTTTGACCAAGGTCGATCTGTTGGAAGCCCGTATCGCCAAACGAGTCGAGCAGTCGGGCAATTCCATCGGGGGAGCCATTTCCCAAGACGGAGCCCTGGTTGCCGTCGCCAATTATGCCCCCGGCGGAGTCAAAGTCTTCGATGCCGAAACCCTGGACTTGGTGGCCGATATCCCCGCCCTGGGTGCCGATGGGCAACGCAGCAAGGTCGTGGGGCTGGAAGACGCTCCGGGCAATATTTTCGCCTTTTCCCTCTACGAGTCCGGGGAAACCTGGATCGCCGACTTCAAGGACGCGAAAAACCCTGTCATTCGCCGCTTTCCCGGAATCGGTAAGCAGCCCTATGACGCCTTGATCACCGAAGATGGACGCTATTACCTCGCCGGACTGTTCGGAGAGGATGGGATCGCCATGCTCGATCTCTGGAACCTTGATGCCGGTGTACGGCGGATTCTGAATCACTACGGGAAAGGGGAAGAACCCCTGCCCGTCTATAAAATGCCCCACCTGGAGGGATGGGCCGCCTCGGGCGGAGAAGCCTTCCTCCCCGCCGTCGGGCGGCACGAGGTGTTGGTGGTTGATTTGAAGACCTGGGAGGAAGTCGCGAGAATTCCCGTGCTCGGGCAGCCTGTCTTCGCTATGCTCCGACCGGATGGGCGGCAGTTGTGGGTCAATTTCGCTCCGCCCCATAACGCCAAGGTGCAAGTCATCGACGTGCCGAGCAAATCCGTTCTCAAAACCCTGGAGCCTGGGCTGGCTATCCTCCATATGGAATTTACCCCTCGGGGGGAGAGAGTCTGGTTGTCGGCGCGGGATTCTAACTTGGTGACCATCTGGGACACGGAAAAGTTGGAGAAAGTGGGCGAGTTGACGGCGGAAAAGCCATCTGGGATATTTTTTACCGCAAGAGCGCATCGGATTGGCCTTTGAAGGAGAAGAGATGGGTCAAGGGTCCGTGACCCTTGCGGGGGTGTCGGGGGCAGCGCCCCTGACCAGGGCGTAAGCCCCCTAGCCCATCCACCCGACCAACCCCAGCCCCCTTACCCTGATGCATCA
>JAVBJO010000180.1:0-2538 GCA_031546925.1 Rhodospirillaceae bacterium | reverse complement strand
CTTGGGACTTGTCCCGAACCGCGAGAGAGAGGGCGGGGCAAAGCTCTCCGCATCAGGGGGGGGCTGGCCTGCTCTACGGGGCTGCCGCCCCATACCCCGCCCGGGGCGATGCCCCGGACCCCCTTCTTTTTTATCAATTGGAGGCGTGCCAAACGGTATTAGGACCATGGCTGGGCCTCAGGGATATCCAGGCCATGCAGTCGTGCAGCAGCGGTCAGCGTGTTGCGCAGCAAGCAAGCAATGGTCATGGGACCGACTCCGCCAGGAACAGGGGTGATGGCTCCGGCGACGGTGACGGCCTCAGCGAAATTGACGTCACCCACCAGACGACCCTTACCGTCCGAGGTAGGCAGGCGATTGATGCCCACGTCGATCACCGTGGCTCCCGGACGAATCCAATCGCCTCGGATCATCTCAGGCTTGCCGACGGCGGCAACGACGATATCAGCGCGACGAATCTCCCCGGGAAGGTCATGGGTGCGTGAGTGCGCCACCGTGACAGTGCAATTCTCGCGGATCAGCAAGTGCGCCATGGGCTTGCCAACGATGTTGGAGCGCCCTACCACCACCGCCTTCTTTCCGTCGAGTTTCCCTAAACTCCGCCGCAGCATCATCATCGCGCCCAACGGGGTGCAGGGGATCATCCCCACCCCACCCGAGGCCAACATGCCCGCATTCCAAGGATGAAAGCCATCCACGTCCTTACCAGGATGAATGGCCTCGATGACCTTCTGGCTGTTGATGTGGGACGGGAGGGGAAGCTGAACCAGGATGCCATGAACGGCGGGATCCTGGTTCAGGCGGCCAATCAACGCCAGCAGATGTTGCTCGGAGACATCGACGGGAAGCGTATGCTCCAGGGAGGAGAACCCGCATTCCACCGCTCGTTTATTCTTGTTGCGAACATAAACCCGGCTGGCGGGGTCCTCGCCCACCAGAACCACGGCCAATCCCGGCGTGATCTGATATCGCTGGTGGATATCCTCGGTCCGGCGCGTGATGTCTGCCCGGAGATCGGCGGAAATCTCGTTGCCATCAATGCGTTGTGCTTCGGTCATGACTGTTTTGCGATCCATTCGTCGAGCCAAGCCAGAAAGTCATCCCCCTGGCCGGTAATGTGAAGAACTTTGTGCCGATCCGTGGCACCTCGGATGATCGCCATGGCCGAGCGCGGCACCCGCCAGACCTTGGATAACAAACCGATCAAGGCGGCATTGGCTTTTCCGTCCTCGGGAACCGTCGTCACCGAAACCTTCAGGAAGGCTTCGCCATCAACAGTTCGGGCCACGCCGTCGATGCGGTCCCGGGCAGCCTTGGGCGTCAGCTTGATGGCGACACGGATGCCGTCCGCTCGCTTCAAGGCCACAGGGCTTCCCATCAGACCCCTTGGACAGCAACAAGGAGATTGCCAACCACCATCTGGAAGAAAAAGACGATGAGACAAAGGGCAAGGGGAGTCAGATCAACAGAGCCAAAATCCGGGATAAAGCGGCGCAAGGGGCGCAGCGCCGGGTCGGTCAACGAAGTCAAAACACCCCCGATACTCCGCGTGATGTGATTGTAGGTGTTGATAACGCCAAAGGCCGCAAGCCAAGAGAAGATTACCCTCGCGAAGATGACGATGAGGTAAAGCTTCAAAACATAAAGGATCACGATGAGAAGCGGGACAAGGATGATGTTCATGCGTCGATGCCTTGGGGAAGCGAGGGAAGTCTCATAAGGATAGGGTAGGATTTGAGACCGCACAAGGGGGTCAGGGGCGTAGAAGGCTAACCGCCATAGCAACCAACATCCCGGCATTGATCACCAGAAGGACAGGGGCCCAGCGTTGGACACTCTGACGCCACCGGGTCATCGCGAAATGTCCCACCACGCCAACCCCCACCAAGAGGGGAACCGTCCCCGCCGAGAACGCCAGCATCCCCATTGCTCCGGCCAAGGGATCTCCACTGCTCGCGGCTGCGGCCACGGCGGCGTAAAGTAAGCCACAGGGAATGAACCCCAGCGCGAGCCCAAGAGTCCATCCCCGCCACCCCGTGGGCGAGGCAAACAACGGACGCGCCCAACCGGCCACGGTGTTGCTCCACCAGGACTCTTCTCCCCCCCGCTTGAGGCGGGGGAGGGCGAGGCTCAGGAGGAAGAGGGCCGCCAGGATCAACAAACCAGCGGCCAAGGGCTTAAATCCCTCCCACTGGGAGAACCGTCCTGCCGTGAAGGCCGCCATCGCGCCAAGAGCCGCATAGGTGGTGGCTCGGCCAAGGTGATAGGGGAGCAAGACCGCTCCCTTTAACCGCTGCCATTCGCTCATGTGTTCCAGCGGAATTTGCTCTAGGCGGGCCGCCGTTTGGCTTAGCACAAAGGGGCCGCACATCCCCGAGCAGTGGGTGAGCGATCCCAGCAATCCGGTCAAGAAGAGTCCCCCGATCAACCCGCCATGATCCACCGCCACCGTCCGGCAGAGCGTGAAAAACGAGGTAAGATCGCCCATGTTGCCCTTTCACCGATGAAAGAAAGAAGGGTCTGGGATGTCCATCCCAG